>JBBQDJ010000125.1:0-9190 GCA_038319595.1 Verrucomicrobiales bacterium | reverse complement strand
GGTCAATTCCCCATTTCCGCCATCGCGGTGCGGATTGCCGCTTGGAGCTGCGGGTCGCCATAGAAGGGTCCTGCACCGGGGCCGCCGGTCGTGTGCGTTTCCACCAGAAGCAGATCACCGTTTTTCACAATGAACGACGGGTTCCCGCTGTCACCCACGATAAGATTGCGCTGATAGATCGGATTCAATTCCGGGATAAAGTCGAAGGCGATCCCCGCCCCTGAGATCATGCCGATGCGGTGAATCGACAGCGTACTGGTCTGGTCGGTAACGATCACCGGCGTGCCGACGGTGGCATCCGACGCCTTTGCAAAACGATAACACTTCACTTCCGGCGGCACCGGCAGGTTCAGTTTACCCACGGCAACATCGGTGCCAGGCAAAGATCTAACTTCCGTGAGGTATCGTTCACAGGCATTGCCCTTCCTGTCATGAAACATCACCGGCGAATGCGGGTCCCGGATGAAATGGGCGGCCATCACGACATACTTTGGCGCGATCAGGGTGGCGCAGCGCGCGTCGTTCCATGAGACGCCGGTGAGGTCGAATGATGAGGTCCAGTTGTTCCGCCACGCCGATACTGCCCTCGCTTGGTAGTAGCGGAACAAGGTGCCTTTTTCCGCCTTCTTCGGAAGGAATCCGAGCCCGCTTTGCGCGGGGTCCGTTCCAGTGGTCATCGTCGGACCTTTTGCGGGGCCGCAGCAAGGAATCAGGAGAAGGAGTGCGGGAATCGTCCATCGATGCATGGATAGATCCATAGGCCTCCGGGGTCACGGTGGCAAGAGTCTCCCTTGCGCTCGAAGCAGGAGGCTGTCTAGGCTCCGCGCATGCCCGCCGATTCCGTGACCCGCTTTTTCCAAACCGGCAGCCCTACCGATCCGGTGAGGCTGCGTGACGGCGGGCTGCTGCCGGGCGTCACGATCGCCTACGAAACCTGGGGTGAACTCAATGCGGACCGATCGAACGCGATCTTCCTGTTTCACGCGTTGTCCGGGTCCCATCACGCGGTGGGGATGAATCCCGCCATCGAGGGCGTCGGTCCCCTGTGGCAGTCAGAGATGCACGAGGGCTGGTGGGAGACCATGATCGGCCCGGGAAAAGCCATCGATACGGATAAATATTTCATCCTCTGCGCGAACTACCTCGGCGGCTGTTATGGCAGCACCGGACCCGGATCCGTGAATCCGCTAACAGGCAAGCCCTGGGGATCGAAATTTCCCGCGGTGTCGGCGGCCGATCAGGTGGAGCTATTCGCCCACCTGTTGGATCATTTCAAGATCGGTTCGCTCCACGCGGTAGTCGGGCCCTCCGTCGGCGGATTGGTCGCCCTCACCTTCGCCACCCGTTTTGCGGAGCGGGTCCGCAACGTGATCGTCATCGCCTCCGGATTTAAAACAACGGTGCTCAACCGGCTGATCCTTTTCGAGCAGATCCTCGCGATCGAGAACGACCCACATTTCAACGGTGGCGATTACTATGACGCGGAGGCCCCGCTCTACGGGCTGGTCCTCGCCCGGATGATTTCCCACAAGACCTTCGTCCACCTGGACGCCATCGAAAAGCGGGCGCGGCAAGATGTCGTGCAGCCTGACGACGTGCTTGCCTGGTATCGCGTGCGCGACCAGTTCCAGAGTTACATGCTCCATCAGGGCAAAAAATTTGTGCGCCGCTTCGATGCGAACACCTATCTCCGCATCATCGACATGTGGTCCCGCTACGATGCCACGGAAGAGGGCGATGCGGAGACCCCGGCGGACTTGTTCGAGCGCGCGATGGTGGCGGGCCAACGCTGGCTGGTGTTTTCCATCGACTCGGATTTCTGTTTCTATCCGGAAGAACAGGCGGAGCTCGTGAAACATCTCGAACAGGCGAAAGTCGATGTCATGCACATCATCGTCCACTCGGACAAGGGCCATGATTCATTCCTGCTAGAGCCGGATATCTACACGCCCCACATCGCCTGGGTTCTTGTTAAATTGTCCATTGGTTTTCCTAACGTAACGTGGGAACGCTAAAAGATCATTGACCGCCGCCTGCCGCACCGGTCCGATTGGCTTGATCCTTGATCGGGCCTGCCGGAAGTGCCGCGCGCCAAGTTTGAAATCCGGCGGGATCTTTCATCAGAAAGTTATGCGCGATGATCGCCGCCGTTTCGGGCGTCACGGTGCTGGAGGTCTGTGAAACTGCCCAATTCGCGGCTTCGGCGGGACTCACTCGCGACCAGGTCGAGACCAGTGCGTTGGCGGCGGCGTCACGCTCGGTGCCGGCGGCGAGTTTTTCTAGCCAATCCTTTCCGGCGTCGGGCGACTGTTGGGCGAAAATCGTAGCAAGCTCTTGCGCGGCGGCGGTCCTCTCCACACCGGGAGGATTGTTAGCGAGCAACCATTCGGAACTGCCCTGCAGATCGACAGTTGCCCAGTTCGCGACCGTGTTGGCGAATTGATCGGGATCGTTGTTGGCTTTGCTCAATGCGAGACTGGAGCCGACGGCGCCGAGAGGATCGCTTTTCGCCCAGCCCGCGAGAGCAGCGCGGCGCAGGATGGGGGCCAGGTCGGCGATTTCAGGGTGGGTCTTGAGGAAATCAAGGGCAGCAGCGGGCTCGTTCGAGGCCCAGTTGAACAGAACGTTCTCCATCGCGGCATCTCTTTCCGGTGTGACGGGCAGCGCCAGAAACCAGGTCGCCGCTTCACCACCGTTTTCCCGCGCCCAGTTCTCCGCGATGGCGATGATCGTGTTGTTCAGATCATTGCCTGATAGATTCTTCATCGCCCAGTCAGCCGCGCCTTTCGCGTCGATGTCGGAATATTGGTTCAAAGCCATGCCGATGACATCGTCGCGCCGATCGCTCGCCTGTTGGCTTGCAAGCCAAGCCAGCGCGTCCTCCGGGTCTTTGGCCACCCATGCCTCGAGATTCTGCAGGGCGAGCTTGAACCGAGTCAGTGGATTCTTTTCGGCATCCAACTGTGCGCGCAGAGCCTTGGGATCCACCGCTGGAAGCCCACCACGGGTGCCAACCGGCATTTGTCCTGCCCGCTGCGGAGGTTTGGAAGCGGCTGAATCAGCCGAGACCGCGTGGCGTGCTTGGCCATTTCCTAAGAGATAGCCGCCGATGCCGCATCCTGCGCCGATGACAAGAGCACCTATGATTTGAAAACCGGGTTTCATGGGAATGAGTGAGGCAATGCGTTGAAGTCGATCGTCCTGAAAATGAAAGTGCCGGGAATCAGATCGACTGAATCCCGGCACTTGGATAATGTTTTCCGGCGGATCAGAGAAAGATTTTTCTCGTGAACGTGAGTAGGTCCCTAATTTCCCAGCCGCTGTTGGTGTATTCCCAGATGTTCATTTCCGGATAACGCTTGGCATCTAGGTAGATCCCCGCACCGCTTTTGTTCGCGTTTTTGATCGAGGAAGTGGAGGACATGGGACTCACCCCGCGGGTGATGAGGATGATGCCGCTTTTGGCGTCATAATGGGTCTTCGCCCAGAACTCCCAACTCAACGAACCCGAGCCCGAGTTGGAGCGGTTCGTGATGAAGTCCATCTGATAGGTGATGTTGTGATAATAGTCCGAGCCAAGGTTTTTGTAGCGCCCACCTTGATGCGGAGGGTTTCCCTTGTAGGTGACCTTGCGGCTCAACGAATAGAAGCCGTAGCCATCAAGGGTGATGTTGGCGGCCTGGGCGGAAGAAGCGACGGCGGCCAAGGCAATCAATGCGGTGGTGAATCGGGAGAGGATGAATTTCATGGAGTGGATTCGACAGATGGTTGGTCTCAAGATACCGCCTTCGACCTTGCCTGCATTTAAAAAATTCATAAAAGATTCCATCGGCGGATTTTAAGGCGCTCCGAAGTCACAGGTTACCCGTCTGCGGCAGATTGAAAAAATTGCGGATCAATACCCCGCGACCGGACTATTGCCACCATCCATCACAGGCTCGGAAACTTCCGTCGCAAGCTTGGCAAGATGGTCGCAGGTTTCCTGCCACTTCCTGTCAGACCAGACCAGCGGCGCATGAAGCTTCTTCCGCCGGAATCTCTCCACCCGGTCACGCGCCTCCTCCCTCATCCAGTGCGGCAGTTCCGCGATGGCGAGCGCGGCGGCTTCCGCGGTGTCCGTGCGATGGCAGATGAGGGCGATGTCATTGCCCGCCTCAATGGCCAGCTTCACGTCCTGGCCGCGGCCGTAGCGGGTGGTGATCGCTCCCATGTCAAGATCATCCGTTAGAACAAGGTGCCGGTCGAAGCCGAGTTGGTCGCGCAGGAAACGCCGGATGATCCGAGGCGAAAGCGATGCCGGGAAATCGGGGTCGATGTTAGGAAACTCGACATGGGCCAGCATGATGGCATCCAGCTCGGGCATCAGGGCCGTGTAAGGGATCACGTCTTCGCGCAGCAGTTCCTCGAGGGTGGCCGGTGATGACGGGAGGTCGTGGTGTGGATCGGACCGCGCGCGGCCACCGGCGGGAAAGTGTTTTGCGCAGGTAGCGACGGAGCGTTTCCGCAACCACCGGTTCCAGTGGCCGGCGTGGTCGATGACGCGTTGCGGATCGCGTCCCCAGGAGCGGCCGCGAAGCGCGTTCTCCGTGCCTGGAAAATGATCGAGATCCAGCACGGGTGCGAAGTTGAGGTTGATACCCAGCAGGCGTAACAGGTCACCGGTGAAGGCGCCCGCTTCCGCCGTTTTCAACAGCTTCGAGGCTGCGGCGAGTGCCGGTGCGGAGGGAGCTGCCGGGGCGATCTCGCGGGTCCGCGTGACCCGGCCGCCTTCCTGGTCGATGGCGATGATCGGCATTTCTGAGGACAACTCGCGGAGGTCATCGGTGAGTTGGCGCGTTTGGGCGGCGGTGACGATGTTGCGGGTGAAGAGAATGTAACCCGCCGGCTGCAGTTTGCGGAAAAGCGCCGCTTCCTCCAGGGTGAGTTCCGGCCCGGCAATTCCGAGCACGAGTAGTGAGCCATCCATCATCGAGGGGAAAAAAGCATCCGCCGCGGTCTTTGTCCATGACTTGATGGAATCAGAAAAAAGATCTGCACAAATGGCCCGTTCGATCCTTCTAAAGGATGAACAAGCGCAACTCATGAGAAACCAACCCAGCCCACCCACCCCGGAAGCACGAAATTCCCCGGTTTTCGCAGGCCCCACAGACATCTACCAGAACGTCCGGGCCTGGCTCTCGATCGCTGCCAGGGGACCGCTCCTGCAGATGGCCACCCCAGGTTTTCTGGTCACTGGCCCTCCCGGTTGCGGGAAGGCGACTGTAGTTCACGCGGCCGCTGCGGAGCACGGTGTGCCGGTGGTCGAGCTGGATCCCCTCGACTACTTGCCGGCCTTGGGCGGAGCGGTTCCTCGCCGAATTGAAGATGCCGTCTCCGAGTTTTGTAGCCATCTTGAATTCATGGCTACCGACCGCTGGTACGGTATCATTTTGATGCGCGGCATTGACCGCTTGGCGCGGGCGGGCGAAGTCGGATCCTTGCTCCAGGCCAATCTCGCTTCCCTGATGCGACGGACCAGTTGCCGCACTTATTTCCACGGTCAAATGGTCGAGGTAAATCCCGCCACCCAGATCTCCTTCGTCCTGACCTCTTCGTTGCCGGAGTTCTCACCTGCCCGTGACCTCGGTTTCCATGATCTCGGGCATGCCGTTGCAGTCACGGCCAACCCTTCCCAAGCGCCCGATGACGATGCGCTGCATTCCTACGGTTTCAGCCGCACCCTGCTGGACGCCTGTAAATTGAAGTTTCACCTACCCACCCATGACCACCAGACCCTTCGCGACGTCATGCGCGGATCCGGTTTCGTGGCCCGTGCCATCCGCTTCAGTGAGGATTGCCTGCGCATCCGGTTAGACTTCACTGAGTGCGCTCTTCACGAGATGGCGGCCCATGCATTGCGCCTGGGGCGAAATGCTCACAGCCTGGAATCCGTCGTCTACGGAGTCATCGAGCACGTCAATGTTGAACGGGAAAAGGCCGCTCCGAATTCCGAAGTCCGGGTGAAGGTGGATCGTGGCACCGTGCAGGGCGGCAGCTTGGCGGGGATCACGCCCTGCAAACTCCCGCCCGCACCACCAATAGGCCCCGCGGGATCGCCGACAAAAAGCCCTGGAGTGACTTTCCGACGCTGCGGTCGCGGTGCGGGCTCTTCCTCCGAAACCCGCATCGCCAACGCCCGTGATCTGGCCCGCTGGATGCGCTAAAATATAACCCACACACGTCGATTCATCATTTCACCCTTCCTACTTTATGAGCAACAAGCCCCGCCCCCGTTCCCGAAAACCCGCGCAACCTTGGCTATCGCCGCCGCTGGTATTGCCGGGTTTTACCCCTTTGGTCGAGTCCACCGACGACGGTTCCCTCCTGACCGCGCTGCCGGAACAGTCGCTTTGCCTGCCTTGGGAGGAATGTCTCCGCCACACCTTGACCATCGGTAAAACCGGATCTGGAAAGACCCTGCGTTTCATGCTTCGAAGCATCTTCGCGGCGATCCGGAATCCAGAGATGTCCCTCGTGGTCATCGACGCCCAGCGCAGCGAGGAGGAACGCATCATCCGCTATGCCCAACACATCCGCGGGGCTGACACCCAAATCATCCGGCTCAACTGGCTGGACCCGGTCTTTTCCACCCACTACTGGAACTGTCTCGACGCGGTTAGAACCCGAGCCGATGCCTATGATCTCGCCAGCAGTTTGGCCACCTCCTTGGGTCACACCGGCTCCGGAGATAGTCTGTATTTCCGGCAACAAGCGATCCAACTGCTATCTGCTATTTTCCGAGCTCTGGCGAAAGAAGGTCGTGCCAACCTCGGCGAGACCCGCCGCTTGCTGGATGCCGGTGCGACGGAAATGCGGGAACTCGCCGAGCGCACGAACGTCGCGGAATTGCGACGCTTCGCCACCGAGCTCGACATGGGAAACCGCAACACGGAAACCAGCATCGCGGAAGCCTCGAATCACCTCATCGCCCTCTGCGACGAACGGGTCGTCCAAACCACCAGCGTCTCGGAACTGCAATTCCAGATGCTCGCGGACAAGCCGACCGTGTTGATCCTCAGTCTGGACGAGGAAGCGGTGGAGCGCCTCCGCCCCTTGACGAATTCCTTCCTTCACCGGCTCTTCAGTTGGATCATTTCGGCAGGCCGAAATGCGGGCGGGCCACTTCCCCGGCCACTGGGAATCTTCATCGACGAATTCGCCAGCGCCGTTGGCAAGTTGCCGGATTTTGAAAGGCGGGCCCACACCCTGCGAAAACGCAATGCGGCCATTTTCGCCGCCGTCCAATCCACCGAGCAAATCACCGCCGAATATCGTGAGGCCGCACCCTCGGTCATGGCGGCCTTCAACCATCGCATCCTGATTCCCCCGGTGGCCGAGTCCGATGCCGCGGCAGCGAGCTCCCTAACAGGAATTATCCAGACCGACAACGTGACGGTCAACTCCACCGGTTCCGCACTGAGCATTTCTCCGCTCCATCGCCCGCTGCTACTGCCGCAGGAGATCGCCACTCCCGAGCGCGATCCGGATCTCGGCCCCCGGATGACCTTCCTGTTCGCTGATACGCCGCCTTTCCAAGGTTGGCTGCGCGCGGCCTATGAGCTGCCGGATGAAAAGGTCTGGCTCGAAAACACCGGCGTCCTTCCCTTTTCACCGCACCCGCCCACCGAGGACCCGCCGGAAGACTATTTTTCCCCAGTGGCTACGGGTCCCGGCACCATCCCGCCCGGCCTCACCAACACCGCCGGTTGGACCCCCGAAGCGACCGCAAAACATCTGGAAAAAGTCAAAGAACACCTCGACTGGGACAACACCACCGGATCCGCGCGGAAGTGGTGGGAGGCTTTTGAAAATGAAAACCGCCAGCGCCTGAATCTCGTGGTCCGGCTGGCCGAGGAACTCAAAATCCGCTCCGCAACCATCGCCGAATTTTTCCTCAGCTATGTCTACTCGAACACAGACAACATCCAAGCGAACCTCCACTATTTGGATTACAGCCGCCTCAAAAAAAGCGAGGAGAAGGAAGCCCAGATGGCGAGTTTGAATCCCGAAGAGTCCGCCAAACCCGCCAAATCTAAAAAACCGACCAAGCCTAAAAAATCGGCAAAACGTAAACCCCCTGCCCTCCCTCGCAAAGATGAGGTGCCCGACCGCTTGACCCAGGATGAAATTGATGACATCTTCGACTGAATCATTTGGTGAAACCCCTCCTCACCTTCGCGACTGGGCGATTCGCCCGGCTTCCGTCCCGCCGCCTGTATCTTGAATGAATCTCCCCACACGAAAACCCTATGGACTCCTCCGGCCCAACACCCCGTCCTGATCCAGATCAAGTTAACGCTTGGATGGACTCTACCTACCGCAACAATAGTTACAAATTGAAGCGGCTCTCGGCATTCAACTGCGAGCACCCTAACGGCTCGGTGCAAGCCATGGACCTTCTGAATGGAGCCATCAAACACGTCTACGAGAGACTGCTCACCGGTCGCGCGACCTACTACAGCGAGTCTCAGTTAGTCGGCCTGATTCTCCAGCAGGTGCAATTCGAACGCCAGAAACAATTCGGGCGCAAATGGCGGGAAACGGTTTTGCCTCCCGAAGAGATGCCGGAACTTTTAAGCCCTAACCTGCCTACCGACTTGTGGATGGAGTTGCAGGATACGCTCGACCTTGTTGACAAGCTTCCCGTGAAGTTAAAGGAGAATTACCATCGGATCTGGAACATGAAAATGGAGAGAGCCAAACTCACACGGGAAGATTATAGACTGTGGCAGCAGGCCACCACCCTGCTTCAGGAAATGCGCGATGCGCACGACATCGATTGACATGGAATCCGATCCCAAACTCCAGAGAATCAAGCACCGTTCCGAAACGCGGGACGACGGCTCACCCCTCGGCCACATGACATCCACCGAACCCGCCAACCGCGACGACCTGCTGGAAATCTACGAACTGGTGGAAGCTCTCTTCCTCGATTGTCTGGAGCCCGAGGAAAAAGCCGCAGCGGAGGCCCTTCTCGAAACGAATCAGGACGCCATGGCCTACTGGGCAAGACTTCTGGACGACAACGACGCGGCCATCCCCAAAGAACTCATCGATGCGATGGATGATAGAATCGTGCTCCCTTGGCGATCTGATGCCGCAGCGGTGGAGCGTAGGAACCTCGCAAAAGCGATGGCCTCTCTCCATCTTC
>JBBQDJ010000124.1:0-9258 GCA_038319595.1 Verrucomicrobiales bacterium | reverse complement strand
GTGCATAGCGCGGATGAAAAGGTCGATCCCGTCGGCGCTTGCGTGGGGCTGCGCGGCGCGCGCGTCAAGAACATCGTGCGCGAGCTCAACAACGAGAAGGTGGACATCATCCGCTGGAGCGAAGACCCCAAGGAATTCGTCCGCGAGGCCCTCAAGCCCGCCGAACTCCGCTCGATCACCGTCGATGAGGAGAACAAGGTCGTCCACGTCACCGTCGATGAAATCGATCTCAGCAAGGCGATCGGCCGCAAGGGTCAGAACGCCCGTCTCTCCTCCCGCCTGATGGGCTGGGATGTCCAGGTCCGCCGCGACGAATCCAAGGAGGAACAGTTCAAGGAAAAAATCGGCGGTGCTGCCCACACCTTGGGCGAACAACTTGGAATCACCGACGAGCTCGCCAGCAAACTCACGCTCGCTGGTGGTTTCAACCCCGAGATGGTGATCGACATGCCGGCCGACTACATTGCCGCCGCGCTTGAGATCACCGAGGAAGCCGCTGAGGCCATCCTGGTGCGCGCCCATGGCATCGTCAGTGGCACCGCCGCCACCGCTACCAACGACTAATTTCTTTACCTTATTTCCATTTCATCACTTCCCAGAACTCTGCAGACAAGCCGGATGCCCGAAAATAGCGATAGCTCTCCTAAAAAAACCAAGGTCCTCGATCTTCTCGATACGACCAAGAAACCTTCGCGCCGCGAGCGCCAGCGCAAGGAGGCAGAAGTCGTTCCGGCGGGTCCCAGCGCGTTGGATGAAAAGAAGGCCAATGCGCTTGATCTTTTCGCCGATGAGAAGAAACCCAAGGTCCGCAAGGCCACCAAAAGCACCAAGTCGGTTCTCGGAAGCATTTCAAAAATCCTCGATAAGGAAGAACCTGTCGTCATTCCGGAAAAGCCGATCGTCGCGCTGCCCCCGGTCGCTGCTGCCGAAGTGATCCCTGCCAAAGTTGACGAGGAAGTTTCCGATGATCCCAAGTTGATCATCATCAAACCCCCGATTCTCGTCCCTGATCTGGCGGCCCGTCTCGGGTTGAAGCCCTTCAACATCATGGCGGACCTGATTAAGATCGGCGTCTTTCCGGCACCTAACCAACCGTTAGAACCTGATATTGCCGCGAAAATCTGTGAGATCCACGGCTTCGTCTTCGAACGCGAGAAGCGCGACAAGGACAAAGGCATTCACAAGGTCGTCGAAGTCATCAAGGAACCCGAAGTCCCCGTGGCGGAACCCGAGGATCTTCTCAAGAACCGTCCGCCCATCGTCACCATCATGGGCCACGTTGACCACGGTAAGACGTCGATCCTCGACTTCTTCCGCAAGTCCAAGGTGGTTTCCGGCGAGGCCGGCGGCATCACCCAGCACATCGGTGCCTATCAGGTCATCCACAGCGAACAGGAAATCACCTTTCTCGACACTCCGGGCCACGCCATTTTCTCCGACATGCGCGCCCGTGGTGCAGACATCACGGACATCGTCGTCCTCGTCGTCGCTTCTAACGACGGCATCATGCCGCAGACGATCGAAGCGATCAAACATGCGAAGAAGGCCAAAAAGACCATCATCGTCGCGATCAACAAGTGCGACCTCCCGTCCGCCAACATCGATCGCGTGAAATCGCAGCTCGCCGAGCAGGGACTCCAAACCACCGACTTCGGCGGCGACACCGAGTTTGCCGAAGTATCCGCCCTAACAGGCAAGGGCATGGAAAATCTTCTGGAACTCGTCGCACTCCAAGCCGAGGTTCTCGAACTCAAGGCAAACCCGAAGTCCACTGCCCGGGCCGCCGTCATCGAAGCCCGCGTCGTGCCAGGTCGCGGCACCACCGCCACGGTCATCGTCGAGTCCGGCACGCTCAAGGTTGGCACGCCTTTCATTTGCGGGCCGTTTGCAGGTAAAGTTAGGTCCCTGATCAACGACCGCGGGGTCGCCGTGAAAAGCGCCCATCCAGGAATGCCAGTGGAAGTGATCGGTTTCGAGGAACTTCCCAACGTCGGCGATCATCTCACCGAGATGAAAACCGAGCGCGAGGCGAAAGCCCTCGCCTCCGAACGCCAGGAAGCCCAACGCCTCACTCGCCTCAAGCCGCAGCACCGCAACCGCATGGAGGACCTCTACTCGATGGTTCGCGACGGTGGCGGCAAGGCCCAGCTCAAGCTCATCCTGAAGTGCGACGTGCAAGGCTCCGTCGAGGCCATCAAAAAGGCGGTGCTCGCCATCCAGTCGGACAAGGTCGAGTCTTCGTTCATTACCTCAGCGGCCGGACCAATCACCGAGTCTGACATTTCCTATGCCGACTCCACCGATGCGATCATCCTCGGCTTCAACGTGAAAGTCGAAGCCAAGGCGGTGAAATCGGCCAAGGCTGCCGGCGTCGACATCAAGCTCTACTCGATCGTTTACGAACTCATCGACCAAGTCCGCGAGGCGATGCTCGGGCTGTTGGAACCACTCACCCGCGAGTCCGTCATCGGCCATGCCGAAGTCCGCCAGATCTTCAAGCTCAACCGCGGCCGCGTCGCCGGATCCTTCGTCACCGACGGCCGTATCCACCGCAAGGCCCACGCTCGCGTCATCCGCGGCGGCACCCCGGTCTTCGACGGCCGCATGTCCACGCTGCGCCGCTTCAAGGACGAGGTCGAGGAAGTCCGCACCAACTTCGAATGCGGCATCCGCCTCGGCGAATTCAACGAATACGAGGAAGGCGACATCATCGAGTGCTACAAACTCGAGAAATACGCGCAAACGCTCTGAGCGTAAAAGCTGAAACTCTGAAAAGCTGAAATTCAGAGCGTCGGCGTCCACCTCTTATTTCAGCTTGTCAGCTTTTCAAAATCTCAGCTTTTACCCAGCAATGTCCCGCCGTCTTGATCGAGTCAACGAACTCCTCCGCCGTGAAATCGGCAGCGTCATTCAGAAAGATTATGAATGGCACAATCGCCTCGTAACGGTTAGCGATGTCGAGGTCACCCAGGATCTCAAAGAGGGAAAAGTCTGGATCGGCGTGTTGGGCGGCGAGGCGAACTCCGTGATCGTGAAGTTGAACAAGGACCACGGAGCCATCCAGTCCAAGGTCATGAAACGGGTGGTTCTCAAGTCCACCCCGGTGCTCCGTTTCCACCACGACTCCTCCGCCGTCCGCGGCGTGGAAATCGTTAACCTTCTCGAAGAGGTGGACAAGCTACCTAAAGCTCCGGAAGAAGATTCTTCGGACACCGGGTCAGCTCATTCGTAAGGCCAACCCCTTTTGGCTGTAGAAGCCATTGATTTTTGGCTTTCGGTATGAATCCAGCTACCGCAGGATCATTCGATCCTAATTCTGGAAAACCATGAGCACCCTTGCAACCACCGTCGATGGCCTGAAGTTCACCAACCCGTTCGTGATCGGCTCCGGCCCTCCCGGAACCAACGTCAAGGTCATCAAGCGCGCCTTCAAAGAAGGCTGGGGTGGAGTCATCGCGAAAACCGTCAGTCTCGACTCATCCAAAGTCGTCAACGTCGGCCCGCGCTACGCCAAACTCATGGCGGGCGACGGCAAGGAGGTCATCGGCTGGGAAAACATCGAACTCATCAGCGACCGGAAATTTGAAATCTGGCTCGATGAATTCAAGGAAGCCAAGGACGCCTGCCCCGAAGGCATTCTCATCGCCTCCGTGATGGAGGAATACAACAAGGACGCCTGGTGCGAAATCATCGAGCGCTGCCAGGACGCCGGGGTCGATGCCTTTGAGCTGAATTTCTCCTGCCCTCACGGTTTGCCGGAACGCAAAATGGGCGCGGCCATGGGCCAGGACCCGGTGATTCTCGAAGAAGTCTGTGGCTGGGTGATGGGCGTTTCAAAGCTCCCGGTCTGGGCGAAGATGACGCCTAACGTCACCCACATTGAAGAGCCGACCGCCGCCGCCTTGCGTGCCGGATGCCACGGCATCAGCGCCATCAACACGATCCGCAGCGTCATGGGGGTAAACCTGGAAACACTGCGCCCGGAGCCAACGGTCGAAGGTTACTCCACGCCCGGCGGCTACTCGTCCAAGGCAGTGAAGCCCATTGCCCTGCGCATGGTGATGGAGATCGCGCAGCTCATTAAAAAGGATTTTCCCGGCCGCACTCTATCAGGTCTCGGCGGCGTCGAGACCGGGGCGGATGCCGCGCAGTTCATTTTGTTAGGAAGCGATACCGTGCAGGTCTGCACCGGCGTCATGAAATTCGGTTACGGCATGGCCAAGGATCTTTGCGAAGGGCTGTTGGAATTCATGGAGGGCAAGGGCTTCGACAGCATCGCCGACTTCAAGGGACTCAGTCTCCCCTATTTCACCACCCACGCCGAACTCGTCCGCATGCAGCTCGCCCGCAAGGCCGAGGAAGCGGCCGTCAAGGAACGCGCCAGCATGGTCAAGAACGACGCCGAATGGGATGGCGATGATTTCGTGAAGCAATCCAACGAGCTGTCCCGCTGACAACTGGAGCGCGGAATTCATTCCGCCCGCCACATCCGCCCAATCCCACCATCATGCCACTATCAGAAGCTCCGCTCTGTCCGCTCTACGTCGACGGAAAATGGGTCACTCCCGCCGGGAAGACCTCCAGTTCCGTTTTCAATCCCTCACGCGGAACCGTCATCGCCAGTGTGCCGATGTGCGGTGCTGCCGAAGTGGACCTAGTCGTCGCCTCCGCGAAGGCCGCATTCCCCGCCTGGCGCGACACCCCGCCGAACGAACGGGCACAGGTGCTGTTCCGCGTGAAAATTCTGCTAGAGGACGCCTTCGAGGACCTTTGCCTTGGCATTGCCACCGAACATGGGAAAACTCTATCAGAAGCGCGTGGGGATCTGCGACGTGGAATTGAAGTCGTCGAGTATGCCTGTGGCATCCCGACCTTACTGATGGGCGAGAGCCTGGAGAACATCGCTCGCGGGATTGATTGTCATACCGATCGTCATCCGCTCGGTGTCGTCGCAGGTATTTGTCCGTTCAATTTCCCGGCCTTGGTACCCATGTGGATGTGGCCCATCGCGATCGCCTGCGGTAACACATTCATCCTGAAACCGAGTGAAAAAGTGCCCCTGACCATGCAGCGAGTCGTGGCGCTGCTAGAGAAGGCCGGACTTCCGCCGGGCGTGATGAACATCGTCCACGGAGGGCGGGAATGCGTCGATGCCATCCTCGAGCATCCGGACGTCAAGGCGATCAGCTTCGTCGGTTCGACACCGGTCGCCCGCGAAATTCACCGCAAGGGAACGCTTCATGGCAAGCGGGTGCAGGCCGCCGGCGGTGCGAAAAATTTCATCATCCTCATGCCGGACGCCGATGTGGATCGCACCATCGAAGCCGTGAAAGACGGAGCCTTCGGTTGTGCCGGAGAGCGCTGCATGGCAGGATCCACCGCCGTCGCGGTGGGTGACGCCGGTGAAAAATTACTGCCCGCCCTCGCCGATCTTGTGAAAGCCATGAAGACCGGTCCCACCGATGTTAGGGAATCCCAACCTGACATGGGTGCGGTGATTTCCGCCGAGCATAAGGCCCGTGTCTCCGGATTGATCGACGCCGGCGAACGCGGTGGTGCCAAGGTTCTAGCAGACGGACGGACCACCAAGGTGGACGATGCGCCAGATGGATTTTTCCTCGGCCCCACCTTGATCGATCATGTCGAGGAAACGAATCCGCTGATGGAAACCGAAGTCTTCGGGCCCGTGCTCGCCGTGATGCGCGCGAAGACACTCGACGCCGCCATCGCTGCGGCGAATCGCCAGGCGTTCGGCAACGGTGCTGCCATTTTCACCAATTCGGGCAAAGCGGCCCGTGAATTCCGCCGCAACGTCAGCGCGGGCATGATCGGCATTAACGTCGGTGTTCCCGCGCCACTCGCCTATTTCCCGTTCAGCGGTTGGAACGATTCCTTCTTCGGCGACTTGCACATCCAAGGCAAGGAGGGCGTCGAATTCTACACCCAACGCAAAACCACCACCACCCGCTGGTTTGGATATGGCGATGGGGAAATCTGGGCGAAATGAAGTCGAAGAAAATTGAACCGCAATGGGAGCGCAGCGGACATGGACGAACTGACTGTATTGAAACCTTTGTCAAATGGACACAGATAAACGCAGATTTAAAAATTTAGAAAACTCCATCTTTCATCTTCATCTGCGTCGATCTGCGTTCATCTGCGGTTAAAAAACTCTTAAATCCTAGCTACGCATGACCCTGTTCATTCAAAACGGAACCATCATCACTGCCGACGCGCAGTTTACCGGAGATATACTTTGCCGGGATGGCTTGATCGTAGAAATCGGTCCAGACCTCGCAGCTCCGGCAGATTCCGAGATCATCGATGCCACTGGAAAACTGGTCTTCCCCGGCTTCATCGATCCGCACGTCCATATCTATCTGCCGTTCATGGGCACCTTTTCCAAGGACGACTACGCCACCGGCAGCAAGGCCGCACTGATGGGCGGCACGACGACGCTGATCGAAATGTGCTGTCCGTCCCGCAGCGATGATCCGCGCGAGGCGATCCAACTTTGGAAAAGCAAAGCAGCGGGGATTTCCTCCTGCGACTACACCTTCCACATGGGTGTCACCCGTTTCGGCGACGGCACTGCCGCTGCACTCAGAGCCATTGTCGCCGAAGAGGGCATCACCTCCTTCAAGGTATTCCTCGCTTACAAGGGCGCGTTCGGCATCGAGGATACGGAGCTCTATCAGACACTTACTCTGGCCAAGGAACTTGGAGTCGTCGTCACCGCCCATTGCGAAAACGCGGATCTCGTCGCGGAAACGCAGAAGAAACTTGTCGCCGAGGGTAAGACAGGCCCCGAGTGGCACGAACCGTCGCGCCCGATCACCGTCGAGGCGGAAGGCTGCCACCACCTGATGACCTTCGCTGAACTAACAGGCGCTGAGGTTTACGTCGTTCACACCAGTTGCATCCCGGCCGTGGAGGCCATCACTGCTGCCCGCAAGCGCGGCGTGAAGGTGTGGATCGAAACCGTCGCGCCGTATCTAACTCTGGACAGCAGTTATGCCGAGTTGCCGGATTTCGAAGGCGCGAAATATGTCATGAGCCCCCCGATCCGCGCGAAGGAGCACGGTGATTTCCTCTGGAAATGCATCGCCGACGGCACCGTGGACACCGTGGGCACCGACCATGCGCCCTTCGATTTCTCACCGCAGAAGCACATGGGCCATCCCGATCCCGCGAAATGCGTGGACGCCAACGGGCAGCCCAGCGGCAAGGCCGGAAATTTCACCCTCATTCCTAACGGCATCCCCAGCGTCGAGGAACGCGTCAAACTCCTCTACTCTGAAGGTGTTCGAAGCGGCAGAATCGACCTCCAGACACTGGTCCGCTGCGCCAGCACGCAGGCGGCGAAAATCTTCGGTCTGTATCCGCGCAAGGGAGTCATCGCCATTGGCAGCGATGCGGACCTCGTGGTGTGGGATCCGGAGTGGAATGGGAAAATTTCCGCCACCACTCACTCGATGGCCACCGACTACTCGGCCTTCGAGGGCCGTGATATCCAGGGCCGGGCGGAACTCGTCACCGTCCGTGGCAAGGTCATGGTTCGTAACGGTCAATGGTGCGGAGAGGCTGGCTGGGGAAATTTTCTATGGAGATCCCCGGACCACGCTGGGAAGTGATTTTGCCCTATCGTCTCGGATTGCAACCAAGGCGGTGTCGCGGCAAATTCAGTTAAACCTCGGAACCTTGCATTCGCCGACTAAATCCCTATGTTTCACCCATGGCATTGGCACGTGTTGAAAACCGGATCTCGCGGGAAGAATACATTCAGGGCGAGGACGGCTCGGAGATCCGCCATGAATACATCGCGGGACAAGTTTATGCCATGTCCGGCGGAACATTGAACCATCAGCGGGTGGCGGGGAATTTCATGCGCGTTGCGGGCAACCAGTTGATTGGCAAATCCTGTTTTCCGGTGAGCTGTGGTTTCAAACTCCGGGTCCCCTTGGTGGGTGGTGACGAGGCGTTTTACTATCCGGATGCCGCGATCGTTTGCGTTCCTGTCCCTGGCGATGCCCATTTTACCGATTCTCCTTCGGTGATCCTTGAGGTGCTCAGCCCCACCACGCGTCGGATCGATGAAGTCCAGAAATACCGCGACTACATCACGATCCCCTCGCTTTCGACCTATATTCTGGCGGAGGCCGACACCCCGTTTCTGACCGTTCATCGCCGGGACGGCGACACCTTCCGCCGCGAGATCATCACAGGTTCCGGGGCCATTCTGGAGCTCCCGGAAGCCGGGATCTCGATTCCGCTTTCTGACCTTTATCTGGACGTGGGCTGACCCTTTCCTGGAAGTATTTGTGGCGGCATCTAAGGCTGGCACGGTTCGCGCTTTTTAACGCTTTCCATCACAGGGCGTTATGCCTTGGATGACCAAAAGGACGGATGATGGAAGGTGCAGCCGAGTCATTGATCAACAAGGATCTCGCTCCGGTTCCGATGGAACAACGGACCTGGACCCGTGGCCATATCGCCGCGCTGTGGGTCGGCATGGCGGTATGCATTCCTACTTACACCATGGCCAGCAGCCTCATCAGCAATGGGATGACGTGGTGGCAGGCTTTGCTAACGGTTTTTCTTGGTAACTTCATCGTCCTCATCCCGATGACGCTCAATGCTCATCCTGGCACGGCCTATGGCATCCCGTTTCCCGTGCTTTTGCGGGCCAGCTTCGGCACGAGAGGAGCGAATGTTGCCGCGCTACTCCGTGGGGTCGTGGCCTGCGGTTGGTTCGGCATCCAGACTTGGTTCGGCGGTGCCGCGTTGTATTCCACGCTCGCCATAATTTTCGGATTCGAGGCATCTAACGGCGCTGCGATCGCAGGACTCGGCATCACCGCGGCACAGTTAGGCTGCTTTCTCACGTTTTGGGCGATGAATGTTTTTTTTATTTGGAAGGGCATGGAATCGATCAAGTGGCTGGAAATTCTCAGTGCTCCATTTCTGTTGTTTGTCGGAGTGTTGCTGATGATTTGGGCGGTGAGCAAGGCGGGAGGCTTCGGTCCCGCCTTCGCCGCATCGTCACCCACCACGGTCACCAGTTGGGCGGGATTCGGCGCGGGATTGACGGCCATGGTTGGCTTCTGGGCCACCCTCTCGCTCAATATTCCGGACTTTTCCCGCTATGCGAAATCCCACCGCGATCAGATCATCGGACAGGCCATTGCGCTGCCCACGACCATGGTTTTTTAT
This sequence comes from Verrucomicrobiales bacterium, assembly GCA_038319595.1. GTDB lineage: Bacteria > Verrucomicrobiota > Verrucomicrobiia > Verrucomicrobiales > Akkermansiaceae > Luteolibacter. The sequence continues at coordinate 45 of JBBQDJ010000124.1, read as the reverse complement.
TCCTTCGTCGGCATTGTTGTCACCGGCGCGACTGTTGTGATTTTC
>JBBQDJ010000123.1:0-9285 GCA_038319595.1 Verrucomicrobiales bacterium | reverse complement strand
CGAACTTCTTGGTGGCGTAGCGCCAGCGGAGGGCGGTGAGGAGATTCTCGGTGGTGACGGGCATGACGGGCGCACTATTGTCCATCAAGTTCGAAAGGCAAGGAGACGGAGGGAAAATCCTTCAGGGTCAGGCTGAAAATGACTCCGTATTCCTCGTCGTAGCGGTTGTTGCGGTGGGAAAGGCCGACGCCTGCGACCCAGTTTCCGAGATCGCGGTGGATGGTGTATTGCTCCAGCTCGAGGGTTCCGTCGTCAAACTCGATGAGATGGTTGGTGCCAAAGCCCCAGTTTTCGGTGAGGCGGGTGTAGGTTTCGAGGTCCACCGCATTGGAATCCCTCAGCACCGGGTGGCCGTTGAGAATGCGGTAACCCAGACCAAACTCGAAGTAATCCGTGGGGGTGTAGCGAACCAGGCTGTTGAACTCGTTGAAATTCGAGTTCCCGCTGACGATGGGAAACTGGGTCTCGAGCTCGATGCCCAACCACGGGAGCGGTTGCCATTTCAACTCGTTGTAGAGATTCGAAAAATTTCGGGTCCCCTCTGGATCTTCGATGAAGGCATCCACATACGTGTCGAGGAAAAGCCATTCGTGGGATTGGTTGTCGCGCCGGGTAAGCAGGCGGTTGCGGGTACCCATGCGCAGGATGTTCCAGCTCTGCATGTCATCCACCGCAGTGAACCGCGCCGGGTCCAACAGCCGCGGGCGGGTAGTCGGGGTGAGCCGGTCCACGAACGGATCGCCCGGTTGGTAGTCATCCGTGGAGACGATGGACCAGTAAGAATACGGCTGGATGACATGCTTGAGGCCGTCGAGGCCCCAGCGCTGGTTTTTATAGTCGCCGTAGTCTTTGGAGAACTTCACGGAGGCCTCGAGTCCGGCATGGAGGTTCATCCTGTCAAACCCATCCACCGGCCCTTGGACCGCGCTGTAGTTGGTATAGCCAAATCCCGCTTGCGGCGCGAGGGTGAGGAACTCGCCCACGGTGAAGGGCATCGTGAATTCCTGATAGGTATTGAAACGGGTGTAGTTCGAAGACTGCAACTGGTCGCGGAGTTCTTTCCGGCGAGGGTCGTTGAGCGGCAGCTTGAGAATTTTCTCGGCGAGATGCCGTTCATAGCCATTGAGCTGGTCCAGCAGCGGTTGGGCGCCAGGGTCGTTCGCCTGCAGGAACATCAACGGCCTGATGACCTCGTCGCGGGTCAGATCTGCCGCTTGGTCGCCGATCCAGCCGAGCGAAGTGCTGCCTTCATGAATGATCGGCAGCCCGAACAACGGATTCGGCGACTGGTCGAACGCGATTTCCGGCAGGCGGGTATCAGTTCGATAGAAATCATTGATCCTCAGCCGAGTGTAGAGCGAAAGCAGGGACTGATCATCGCGCCGGTAGAGGCCAATCGTGTTGTCCGGGGTGGGATCGGTCCGGAACTGGACGGGCTCGAAATCCTGGAGATAGTAGGGATCGCTGAGCAGCGTCAGGTTCGTGTCGATCCGCCAATCGGCATCCGGGTCCGGAAAATCGAGTTTCCAGCGATTCTTCAGGGAAACGTCGTAGCGGTCCTCATTGACGAAGCCGCGGGGGATGCCGCTGCTGGTGGTGTCCGGTGCAAGGTCGTTGAGATAATACAGCTTCAGGCCGGTGAACTCGTCGCGGTTCTCTTGGCGGGTATCGACGAGGTCCACGCCGGTGCCGACGCCGCGCTTGCCGCGAAGGTCGAGATGCCAGCGGGAAAGCAGCCAGGCGTCTTCATTTTCGCCGGTTTTCTCGTTCAGCTTTCCACCGAGCATGATGCCGTAGGTGTTGAGCAGGTAGGGCCCCCAGGTCGATCGCGCGCCAGGCAGAAAATGGTAACCGAGCTCGGCGTTCAGCGGTTGGGCCAGATACGGCAGCCAAAAAACCGGCAGATCCCCGGCGTAAACTCGCATGTCGTTGAACACGACCTTGTCTCCCGGATAGATCGTCGTTTTCTTCGAGCGGATCCAGAAATTCGGATTCTCGACGTCGTGGGTGGTGATGCCCGCATCCTCGCCGACGTAAACACTTTTACCGTTACGATTCTCAACCCTGAATTTCCCGGACTCCATCAGGATGGGGTCCAGCGAAACCTTCAGGTTGCTGGTATCGAGGAATTTCCGCTCGTAGAAATACACCGCACGATCACCGCGCTGGAGCAGGTTTCCCTGATAGATGCTGACATGGCCTTCCAGCGTGACGGTCTTGGTGTTCGGGTCCCACACTGCGTGGTCGGCGAAGATTTCCTGGTTCTGGTCACCCGTAAGTTTCAGGCCCGGTCCTTCGAACACCACGCCGCCTTCCTTGCTGCCGCTGATCGGTCCGTCCGTGACGATCTTGAGATCAGCCGGCATCGCCGGGGTCGCCGTGCCCATCGCGGCGAACGGAATCTCGGGCGGGGGGACCGGCGTGATGGTATCCACGGCTGGCACACCGGAGGGCTCCTCCGGAAGAACCTGGTTCTCCTGGGCGAACAAGGGCAGGAAAAGCAGCGGAGAGATGATCCATGCACCAAGTTTCAGCATCGCCGTGATAAGAAATCCAAGCCCGGCTGAAGTAAAGGGAGAAAGCCCGCCGGGGATTCGTAGAAAATCCCTTTTATCGGACGATTTCCGCGCCCATCTTGGCGCATGGAAACAAACCAGCGGGTCGCCGTGGTGGGTGTGACCGGCTTTGTCGGGCATGGCCTGCCTGCACTTTTCGCGGAAAAAGGGCTGGCCATCACCGGCATCAGCCGTGCGAGAAACCGCCAACTGACCGGCGTGGATCGTTGGCAAACTCCCGCAAACCTCGATTTCTCCGGCCACACCGCGGTGGTCAACCTCGCCGGCGAACCCATCGACCGCCGCTGGACGGCGAAATCGAAACTCCTTTTCCACGAAAGCCGGATCGGCGCGACCCAAGCAGTCGTCGCGGCCATGGCGAAACTCCCCGAGCACGATCGACCCAAGGTCCTCGTGAACGCCTCCGCCGTCGGAATCTACGGCGACCGCGGCGACGAGATCCTCAACGACGACGCCCACCCAGGCAGCGGCTATCTGGCGGATCTTTGCAGCGATTGGGAGGACGCCGCTCGCGATGCCGAGTCGCTGGGTGTCCGGGTCGTGCGCTTACGCATCGGCGTGGTCCTAGGAAAAAATGGGCCGGCATTTGAGAAACTGCGGACGGTTTTCAAAGCCTGCATCGGCGGCCGGCTCGGCACCGGCCTGCAATGGATGCCGTGGATCCACGTCGATGACCTCCGCGCCGCCATTGTCCACGCGGTTCTATCAGAAACGATCACCGGGCCTATCAATGGCACCGCACCCTATCCGGAACGCAACCGCGACCTGACCCACAAGCTCGCCGCTGCGCTGCATCGGCCCGCGATTTTCCCCTCGCCTGCCTTCCTGCTGCGGATCGTTCTCGGCGAGTTTAGCAGCGCGCTCCTCGCCAGCCAGCGGGCGATCCCCACCGCGCTCGATGCCGATGGGTTCCAGTTCCGCTATCCGACATTGGAAACCGCGCTGGCGAATCTGTTGGACTAACTGATTTGTTGTCTAACGGCTGAAACGATTTAATCAAGCGATCCCTTTTTCCCGCCGAGTCCATCGCAGGCAGCCCGGATGGCGGTGGCGTGTGCGGCGACGCGGTTAGCTAACAGCGCATGGCTTGGGGTCTCGAAGGTGAACGAGACCGGGCAACCCTTTTTCGCCAAATAGATTGCTTCCGGCCAGCCATCCGGCAGATCGGGCTCGGCAGCATGATAGATCCAGCCGGGACCGCTGGCGTCGTGGCCATCGATCACCGGCCCGGGCTCGGGCAGGAACCATGGTGCGACGGAATCCAGAATGCCGCGCGTGCGTTCGAGGTTCTCGCAGCCGAGGTTGATTTCATAAAAGTAGAAGCCCGTCGTTTCCCAATCCTCGTGCAGTGAGATGAAGAGGTCCGGCGTTTCAAGACGGTCGAGCCAAGCGGCGTGGGCGCGGACCTCGGAGGTCTGGCGCAACAAATAGTCGCGGTTCAGGTCAAGTCCGCTGGCATTCTCGCGGGTGCGGGCGGCGAGTCCGCTGGGATTCAGTGCCGGGCAGACCAGCCAATGGACGTCATCGATGAAAAACCCTTCCCGCAGAAGCTCCAGCAGGGCCAGCGGTCCGGCGGGCTCGTCGCCGTGGATTCCGGCTGATAGATAAATGCGCGGACCGTTGCCCGGTTTCTCCCAGACGATGAGCTGTCCGGCGTCCAACTCTGCGAGCGGGGTGGCGAGAAATCCGGCCGCCTCCGCTGCTAGACGGAAGGCCTGTTGGAAATCCTGCCAGTCGAACACCACGCTCATCACCGTGAGGATGGGGCACTGCCTGTCATTTGAAAAGCTCGGCGAAGAATGTCTTCATCGCATCCCACGAACGACGGTCGGCGGACTCGTTGTAAGCAGCGCCCTTGCTGGGATCGTTGCCCGCCTCCTTGTGAGTGAAACTGTGGACGGCACCGCTGTAGAGGACGAGTTGCCAGTCCGCCTTGGCGTCGGTGAATTCCTTTTCAAACGCCGTCACCTGCGCCGCCGGGGCGTAGGGATCATCCGCGCCATGAAGAACGAGCACCTTGGCCTTGATTTTGCCCGGTTCTGCCGCGAGACCATCCGCTGAGTCCAGCCCGCCGTGGAAGGAAACCACGCCGGCGATCTCGGTCCCGGCCCGCGCCAGTTCGAGCACGCCAGTGCCGCCGAAGCAGTAGCCGATCGCGGCGATTTTCGAGGGATCCGTGCGCTCGTCCGCTTTCAACAGCTCCAGCGCAGCGAGCATCCGAGCGCGGAAAAGCGGGCGGTCACCCTTGTATTTTCCCGCTTCCTTACCGGCTTCCGGCGGCATCGGGCGGATGCCCTGGCCGTAGATGTCGGCGGCGAAAACATTGTAGCCCATTTCCGCCAACATCCGGCTGCGGCGTTTTTCATACTCGGTCAGCCCGGTCCACTGGTGGATCACGAGCACGGCCGGACGCTTGCCGGTCACCGAGTCGTCATAAACATGGAAGCCTTCCAGCGTGGCTCCACCCTGCTGATAGATGACGGGCTCTTCCACCAGCGCGGCATGGCCAGCGTTGGCGAGTGATGTGACAAGAAAGAGAGATTGAAGGAGTTTCATGACAGCGAACCAAAGACCCGGAAGTCATTTCCGTCAATCCGGGATTCGATTCAGCCATTGACCCGCCGGGCCGCATCGCTCTTGATCCTGGCAGGAAATGGGCGCCTACCTCCGCTTCGAAAACTTGACCCGCCGCTTCGGGTCGTTCACTGCTGTTAGCGATGTCACGCTGGACATCGGGCAGGGCGAAATCTTCTCGCTGCTGGGCCCCTCCGGCTGTGGCAAAACCACCCTGCTGAGAATGGCTGCCGGTTTCGACCAGCCCGACACCGGCCGCATCCTGCTGGACGGCAGGGACATCACCCGCCTTCCGCCGGACCAGCGGCCGGTCAACACGGTCTTCCAAAATTACGCGCTCTTTCCCCATCTATCCATTCGTGACAACATCGCCTTCGGGCCGAGGATGGCGAAAAAGGCCACCGCCACCGTCCGCCGCGATGTCGATGAGATGCTCGAACTCGTCGATCTCAAGGCCCACGCCGACAAGAAACCTTCCCAGCTCTCAGGTGGCCAGAAGCAACGCGTCGCCATCGCCCGCGCGTTGGTAAACAAACCGAAAGTCCTGCTGCTCGACGAACCGCTCGCCGCCCTCGACCTCAAGCTCCGCCAGCGGCTGCTGGTAGAACTCGACGCCATCCACGACGAGGTCGGCATCACATTCATTTACGTCACCCACGACCAAGGCGAGGCGATGTCCATTTCCGATCGCATCGCCGTGATGAACAAAGGCCTGATCGAACAAATCGGACCGCCTGCGGAAATTTACGAAGCGCCCCGCAGTTCGTTTGTCGCCGCCTTCATCGGCGATACGAATTTCATCGACGGCCGGATCAGTGCCGCCATCGACTCCCGGTTCTCGCGCTGCGACATCAGTTGCTTTGGCAGCATCGTCATCGATAACGACAAGCCTGTTAGACCGGGCGATTTGATCCATCTCTCGTTGCGGCCGGAAAAAATCCTCGTCTCCCGCGAGCAACCGCAAATCTCCGAAAACGAGAACGCCGTGGCGGGCAAGGTCGAGGACGTCATCTACTTCGGCTCCCACACCCGCTATTGGGTCCGCTGCGGCGAGTGGCGCCTTTGTGCCGAGATGCAGCACCGCCATTTCCAACTCGACGAATCCCCGCCGAAGTGGGGCGACACCGTCTGGCTCCGCTGGCATGCGAATGACGGGTTTCTGCTAGAAAATTATCGTGAGGAGGATGAAGAATTACTGACGCTGCCGGAGGAGTAGAGTTTGTTCCCATGAAACGCCAAGAACTGCTGACCACCGCCCCCAGCTTCCTGTGGCTGGCGATGTTTGTGCTTGTCCCGGTGGTCATTATTTTCGCCATCGCGTTTCGGCCGGCCTTGCCCGCCGGTGGCATCGGTCCGGGCTGGAGCTTGGAGGCGGTGCGGGCACTGGCGGATCCGAGCTATCCGGCGCTTTTCGCGCGGACGCTGTGGATCAGCACTCTAACGACATTTGCCTGCATCGCCGCCAGTCTGCCGGTGGCCTATGCCATGGCGCGCTTGTCGCCGGAGTGGCGGGCGCGGGCGTTGATGCTCGTCATCGTGCCGTTCTGGACAAATTTCGTGATCCGCGTCTTCGCTTGGCAGCAGATCCTCCATGCGCAGGGCTACCTTGCCGATGGCCTGCGTTTCCTCGGGTTGATCGGTGAAAATGAGCGGTTGTTAGGAAACCTGACCGCCGTGGTAGTGGTCAGCGTCTATACCTATCTACCCTTCGCGATCCTGCCCTTGTTCGCGGCGGCGGAGAAATTTGACTTCGGCCTGCTAGATGCGGCGCGGGATCTTGGTGCGAAGCCGTTGCGCGCGTTCCTCTCCGTCTTTATTCCGGGCATCCGCCAAGGGATCGTCACGGCGTTCCTGGTGGTTTTTATCCCAATGCTCGGCTCCTATGTGATCCCGGACATGGTCGGTGGGACAGGCACCCAGATGGTCGGTAACAAGATCGCCCAGCGGAATTTTACGAACCGCAACTTGCCGGAAGCCGCCGCTCTATCAGGTGCGCTGGCGCTGCTGGTGCTCGCGCCGATGTTTCTCAGAAGGAAGGAGAAGCCCGCTTGAAACCCAGCCGCATCCCGCTGGCCACGCTGCTCATCGTGCTGGTTTTTTTCTATCTGCCGATCGCGTTTCTGGTGATGAACTCGTTCAACGCCTCGCGCTACGCCTCGAAATGGGGCGGCTTCAGCCTGCATTGGTATGAACGCCTTTTCGAGCGCCAAGACATCATCGCCGCGCTGGGGAACTCGCTAAAAGTCGCCACGGGCGCCAGCCTCATTGCGATGGTGCTCGGCACGGCGGCGGCCTTCGCCATGGAGCGCCACCGGTCGCGCCTCCAGGACGCCCATCGGCTGTTAGTCACGGTGCCGCTGGTGCTGCCGGACATTCTGATGGGCATGAGCCTGCTGCTGCTTTTCGTGACGCTCGGCATCAAGCTCAATTTGTTGACCATCACCGTGGCGCACATCACGTTTTGTCTCAGCTATGTCGCCTTGGTGGTGCAGGCACGGTTGCAGGATTTCGATTTCAACACCGTCGAGGCCGCCCGTGACCTCGGCGCGACCAAGGTGCAGGCCTTTCTCAAGGTCACCCTGCCGCTGTTAGCTCCCGGCATCTTTGCCGGCGGCGTGCTCGCATTCACGCTGTCCATCGACGACTACGTGATCACCAATTTCGTCAAAGGCCCGGGTTCGGACACGCTGCCGACGCTGGTCTACTCGATGATCAAGAAGAGCAAGGACCTGCCGGTGATCAACGCGCTGTCGTCGATCATGTTGGTGGTGACGTTCATCGTGGTCGCCGCTTCGCAACGGCTGGTGGCAAAGAAGTGACCCCTCGAGAGCCATCACCCATGACCTATTTGGATTGATGATTGAAACATTCCGAATTGGTGATTGGCTCCAGCCAGCATGAACCGCCGTCAATTCATCACCACTTCGTCGGCTGCGGTTGCAGCCACTGCATTTTCCGCATGCTCATCCGGAGAAAAAAAGACACTCACCGTTTTCACCTGGGCCGACTACTTGAGCAAGGATGCCAAAGAAGGCTTCGAAAAAGCGAACCAGTGTACGGTCGTCATCGACACCTTTGATTCGAACGAGGCCCTGCTCGCCAAGCTCGAATCCGGAGCGACCGGCTACGACGTGTTGGTGCCCTCATCCTACACCGTGCAGGTCCTCCAACGGAAAGGCATGCTCATGCCGCTGGACCACGCAAAGCTGCCGAATCTCAAGCAGGTCGATGCCGGCTACCTCACCAAGGCCGTTGATTCGAAAATGGAATTCTCGGTTCCCTACATGACGGCCCCGACCTGTCTCAGCTACCTCGCCTCGAAGGTTCCCGATCCCGTCGAGTCCTGGGCCATGCTGGACCGGGCCGACCTCAAGGGCCGCATCACGCTGCTCGACGACATGCGCGAGGTGCTGGGCGCCGCCTTAAAATTCCTCGGGCACTCGCTGAATTCCGTCGATCCCGCCGAACTCGCGGCCGCCCGCGACGTGGCACTGCGCTGGAAGAAGAACATCGCGAAGTTCGAGAACGAGCAATACAAGACCGGCATCGCGTCCGGTGAGTTCACCCTCGTCCAAGGCTACGCGGGAGACCTCATCCAAGCCGGCGAAGAGAACGAGGACATGCGCATTTTCATCCCCAAAGAGGGCACCGCGTTTTCGTGCGACGACCTTTGCGTCCCGAAGGACTCGAAACAACCCGACCTCGCCCACGCCTTCATCGATTACCTCACAGGTCCCGAAGTGGCGGCGGAAAACATGCAGTGGATCGGCTACCGGGCGCCGAACTCCGGAGCTTACGCCCTGCTCGGTGAGGATTTCCGCGGCAGCCCCTTGCTGTTCCCGCCTGCGGATCTTTTTGCGAAATGTGAAGCCATCGCCGATCTTGGCGACAAGCTACCACTCTGGACCACCGAGTGGGACAAGGTGAAAACGTCCTGATGGAATCTGCCGGATGAAAATTCCGGGTGAGCGGGAGATTCCTTTACCTCGCCAAATTAGGCGAAATTCTTGGAACAAACCCTCCGGTGGATGCCGCTACGTGCGTGCCGGATGAGCGTTGACGCCCGAAACTTTTCTGTTCACCTTGCTCCCCGATATCCGTTTCAGGAACCCCAACCTACTATCCTATGAGTCTC
>JBBQDJ010000122.1:0-9296 GCA_038319595.1 Verrucomicrobiales bacterium | reverse complement strand
TTCCAACCGGGAATTCGACCGCCAGGTGGAAATGCACCTGCAGAAACTGGAAGAGGTTTTCCACGTCCGGCCGAGGGTCTTCCGCAACACCGAGTTGATCTATAACAACACGATCGCCGCCAAGGCCGAGACCATGGGCTTCGACGGCATCATCGCGGAAGGGGTCGAGCGCAACCTCAACGGCCGCTCGCCCAATTTCCTCTATCGCGCCCCGACCACCGCACGCATCAAGACGCTGCTCAGAAATATCCCGCTCTCCGACGATCTCGGTTTCCGCTTCTCCGATCCGAAATGGCCCGGCTACCCGCTGACTGCGGAGAAATTCGCAAACTGGATCGCCGGCTGTGAAGGCGACGTGGTCAACCTCTGCATGGACTACGAAACCATCGGCGAACACCACTGGGGGGAGACCGGCATTTACAAATTCTGGCAGGCGATTCCCGACGCGCTGATCGAAGCCGGTCTCCAATGGGTCACTCCCACCGAGGCGGTGGAACTCTATCGGGCAGCGCGTGAGTATGACAGCGAGGCGATCACCTCGTGGGCCGATACCGAGCGCGACCTCTCCGCTTGGATGGGCAACGCGATGCAGCAGGAAGCCATCGCCAAAGTGCACAGCCTTGAGCAGGAAATCCTCGCGGTAAATGATCCCGAACTCACCGACATGTGGGCGAAAATGCAGACCTCCGACCATTTCTATTGGATGTCCACCAAGGGCGGCCCCGACGGCAGCGTCCACACCTATTTCAGGCCCTATCCTAGTCCGAACGACGCTTATGCCTATTTCATGAATGTCCTCGCCGACCTTCAATCCCGCCTCCGCCGTGCCCGGGAGGAAAAACCAATTTCCTAACGGACCTCGAAATTCATTTCGCTCTTGGGTTCATCCCGCGTCAGCGCCGATGAACACTCTTTCACGCTTGAAACTTCAGCGACCTCCCCCACGCTTCGAGAAGATGAAATTTCAATGGCTTTTCGCATCCTGCGCCATCGGGCTGGTATCCGTTTTGAACGCTGCCGAATTCCAGCTATCTGACCAAAAAATTCAGGTCCAAGCCACGGATATCACCGAAGCCAGCGGTCTCGCCGTCTCAGCCAGTGACGACCACTTTCTATGGACTCTCAACGACAGCGGCGGCACACCGGAGATCCACCTCCTCGGCACCGACGGCGCTGACCGTGGCAAGGTGAAGGTCAGCAGCGCGAAAAACATCGATTGGGAGGACATCGCCTCATTCAAGCTCGACGGGAAATCCTGGCTGCTCATCGCCGACACCGGTGATAACGGTTCAAAGCGCGAGTCAGTCACCCTCCACCTCCTGCGTGAACCCAAGCTCCCGGCCGATGGCCAAAAGCTCGACGGCAAGGTCGCCGCCGATTGGCACATCGACTTCACCTACGAAGGTGGCCCGCGTGATTGCGAAGCTGTCGCAGTCGATCCTGTTAGGAAAAAGATCATCCTCATCAGCAAGCGCACCAAGCCGCCGGAAGTCTATGAGCTTCCCTTGCGCGCTCCGGAGAAGAAGGGCGTGCTCACCTTGAAAAAAATCGGCCAGACCGTGATCGAAGCTCCGGTCCCCATTCCGTTCTTCAATCAACCCGTGGGCCTCGACATCACCGCGGACGATTTGCTGGCCGCCGTGGTGACCTATCACAGCGTCTTCCTCTTTCCCCGCAAGCCCGACGAGACTTGGACAGAAGCCTTTTCCCACAAGCCGGAAATGCTCGCCCCGCACGGCCTAACGCAAGCGGAGTCTGTGGCGTTCTCGAGAGATGGAAAATCCATCTACGTGGTCTCCGAAGGGAAGAACTCACCGATCAAGGTCTATCAGCGGTGATTCATCGCGCTACTAGAAAGTAAAAATTTGGACAAGGCCAAGCCCTGATCACCTAGGACTCGTTGACGATGTTCAAAACGCGTTGCTTCAACGACGGAGCGATCCAGAAGCCAGCCTTTGAATGCAACTCTTCAATTAAAGGGGCAATCACTGCCACCATTCCAGTGGTTTTTGCCTGAATGAGAATACCAAGGATTCCAATACAATGCAGACCTAAGCCGGCAGCAACCAAGCGTCCAGCGCTTTCATCCATCAGGACAGCGTCGGCGTTTTGCTCGACAGCCAAAGATAATGCATCGATCTCACCTGCGTGCAATTTCTGATTCCCGACCAACGATAGTGCAACTTTTGCTGGAGCCACGATCCTTATAAACGCTGGGAATGTTAGGCCTAGGAACCGCTGATCCAAGTTGGCGAGTTTTCGGAATTCACCTACCACCGCAGGCGGTGCGATGACCGTTCCAAAAATTTCTGACAGCAATTTTTCCTGCTTCAAGCAGCAGAGATTCAGCACCACCGATGTATCAGTGACGACAATCACCGGGGGAAAATCTTCCGCAGGGTGGCGACGTCATCGTCCAGCATTTCCTCCGTGTAGCTCGGAATTCGGCGGCGGACGAGTTCCTGATCGAAGTCGTACCGTTCCATTCCTGCCATCCTGACAGCGACGGCACGCGAGATGCGCCCCGCAGCAAACAACGCACAGGCCAAATCCAAGCGGATCTCGGACTCGGACAAGTCAGCCAAAGCCGGATCATCAGGTAAGGTCAAAATCATGGACGGACTGTAGGGCATTCGACATTCCGGTGCAACCCGGCAGTTTTAGAAGGTCGCTCGTCATCGCTTCGTGCGGGTGACGCGGTCGTTGAGACATCGAAAATGTCGCACGGTGGAAGCAATTTGCGGCGCAGCATCCTCGCGTGGGCAGGCTTTGACGTTGAGGTGGCAGAAAGCTGGCGAAAGCCCCTGATTCATCTCGATGCTCAACGGCCTCGTCCCAAGTTTCGCCTCAAAGAGCTTCATCGGGGGAGCTTAAACATTTAGAATCACGCTTGCCGTTTCATGACCTTTTGGCACTAGATAAAACATGACAAAGTGTAAGCGATGGTGGCTTAGGGTGATCGCAGCCGGTGCCGTATTGTTTATTGCAAGCAACGTATATCATCTCCCTGAATCTGGAGCGATGGTATTGCTTCATCCTTTCAAGCGCCCGATGATGCGTGCTACTCCCGCTTCCTGTGAGGAACGGACGTTCGAGGGTGAGAACGTGAAGTTGAAAGGTTGGTTCGCTCCCGCAGAGGGTCAGCGGCGGGGCACGTTGATCTATCTACACGGAATCGCCGACAATCGCGGAAGCGGGGCTGGAGTGGTCGAGCGTTTTCAGAAACGAGGATTTGACGTGATCGCCTATGACAGCCGCGCCCACGGCCAATCGGGCGGTGAGGTGTGCAGTTATGGAGTGTTCGAAAAGCAGGATCTCCACCGGGTGTTGGATACAGTCGCCCCAGGGCCTATTGTTTTGTTAGGAGGTTCGCTCGGTGCCGCAGTGGCATTGCAGGAAGCTGCGGAAGACCGCCGGGTTTCCACGGTGATCGCCGTCGATTCATTTTCCGATCTTCGAACCGTGGCAACCGAGCGCGCGCCGTTTTTCTTCACGTCTGGAACGATCGAAAAAGCATTCAAGGTCGCCGAGCAGCGAGGTCACTTTCAAATCGATGCCGCGAGTCCGCTTTCTGCGGCGCAGTCAATCAAGGTTCCGGTGCTCCTGATTCACGGTGCGGAAGACCGAGATACCAAACCGGATCATTCAAGGCGTTTGTTTGCCTCGTTGGCGGGACCGAAGCGCCTAATCATCGTCCCTGGCGCGAGCCATGGAAAATCTTTAGGGGAGAAGTTTGTCTGGGACGAGATCGATGCATGGATCGAAGCCGTGATGAATGGACAGGCTGTTGGAGAGTAGTTGGATCTTGGCTTGAGAGTGTGGATGACCCGGCAAGTTCTTTTGATTCTACGGAAGAGGATGAATGAATGAAAGCCGGAATAAATTGCCTAAGGGCCAGCCAGGGAGGACTTCGTCAGGTGGATGAAGGTCTGCTACCGCAGCCTCTGGGTTCCGCGCTCCAATTGAGCGAGGCTCATCAAAGCGTGTGACCCATCCGCGTCCGTTTGGTTTCGAGGTATTTCTCGTTGTCTGGATTCGCGGGTAGCCTGATGGGAAGCTGCTCGACGATCTCCAGTCCATAGCCTTCAAGGCCCACCACTTTTTTCGGGTTGTTTGTTAGAAGGCGCATTTTGCGGACGCCGAGGTCATAGAGGATTTGTGCACCCATGCCATAGTCGCGGAGGTCCGAGCCGAAACCGAGTTTCTCGTTCGCCTCGATGGTGTCGTAGCCCTCTTCCTGCAGCTTATAGGCATGGATTTTCGCGGGCAGTCCGATGCCGCGACCTTCCTGCCGCAGATAGAGCAGCACGCCACCTTCTTCGGAAATGCGTTCGAGCGCGGCGGCGAGCTGGCCACCGCAATCGCAGCGGCGGGATTGGAAAACGTCGCCGGTGAGGCATTCCGAGTGGACGCGGACGAGAGTAGGCTGGTGGGGATCGATCTCCCCCTTGGTGAGGGCGAGATGATGGCTGGCGTCGGTCTTGATCCGATAGAGATGGCAGTTGAATTGTCCGAAATCGGTGGGCATGAGGATGGTTTCCTCACGGTGCACCAGTTTCTCTGAACGCCTGCGATATTCGATGAGTTGCGAGATGGTGCAGGCTTTGAGTCCATGGCGTTTCTGATAGCTGCCGAGCTGGCCGACGCGAGCCATCGTCCCGTCGTCGTTCATGATCTCACAGATCACCGCCGCACGGGGCAGCCCGGCGAGTCCGGCGAGATCGAGCGAAGCCTCGGTGTGGCCGGCGCGGCGGAGCACGCCATCCGCCACGGCCTGCAGCGGAAAAACGTGGCCGGGATGGACGAAGGCATCGGCCTTGGTGTTAGGGCTTGCTAACAACTGGATGGTCAGTGCCCGGTCCGCAGCGGAAATCCCGGTGGTGATTCCTTCCGCCGCATCGACGCTCACGGTGAACGCCGTCTTGTGGCCCTCGCGGTTGCGGCGGGTCATCTGCGGCAGTTCGAGTTCTTCCGCGCGCTCGGCGGTGAGCGGCGCACAGATCAAGCCACGGGCATGGACGGCCATGAAATTGACCATTTCCGGCGTGCATAGCGACGCCGCGCCGACGAGGTCCGCCTCGTTCTCGCGCGATGGATCATCGGCGACGATGACCAGCCGACCGGCGGCGATTTCCCCGATGATTTCCGGGATGGGGCTGAACGTAAGAGGCATATCTGACATGATGAAATGAGGAGACGACGGGGCGTTTTCTAGTTGAGCGAAGGATCATCCGGAGCTTCGGCGAGGATGCGGTGGAGCGGGGAGACCTGGCCCAACAGTTCGGACCAAAGCTGGCGGTTATGCTCCAAACCTAACAAATCAGGTTGCGGCCGCGCAGCGATCCATGAACTACGACGCAGCTCGCCTTCCAACTGCCCAGCGGACCAGCCGGAATAACCGACGAAGGCCCGCACGATCCTACCCGGCCGGTGCGCGTGCGCCACGGCATCCTCGGCGGAAATCCGCAGTTTCCAGCGCAGACCGAGTTTCCTGCTCCACCAGAAGGAAGAGAACGTCAGTTGGTCGCGATCCACCGGCCCGCCTTGGTGCACCGCTAGCTGCCGCAACGGCGCGAACGCTTCGTCCATCAGTAAATCGCCGACGGTTTTGCCGGTCGGGTGGTTCAGAATCAGGCCGAACGCGCCCTCATCCGACCGATGCTCCGCGAGCAGAATGACCGAGCGGTTGAAAATACCATCTCGCAACGACGGATCCGCGAGAAGCAACTTCCCTTGAAGCTGGATCGGTAAATCGGGCATGGATGGATCATTGGCCACGGCGAAAACCTAATGCCATCATCCGCGTTCGCCAACCGCCGATTTGGACTCCGTCCAGCGCGGGAGAAAACGAACGAACTTGCACGGAATCTGCAATCCCCCAGACTCAAGCGATGAACGAATCCACGGATTTTCTCGACCCGAAGCGGACGGTGGCGGAGCTCAAGGAGCTGCGGGCATTGACCGGCGACGATGACGGTGCCCAGCGCGTGGCCTTCACGAAAACCTGGGCAAAAGCGCGGCAATGGATGGAGGCGAAAATGGCAGATCTTCCCGTGGAGGCCCACAAGGACGCGGCGGGAAATTCCTGGTTCACGTTAAAAGGAACCTCTGAAAAATCCCTGCTGATCGGTGGACACATCGATTCCGTGCCCAATGGCGGTTGGCTCGATGGCTGCCTGAACGTGGTCGCCGGATTGGAGGTCATGCGCCGAATCTGCGCCGAGTTCGACGGCAGGCCGCCGGTCACCGTGCGGGTCGTGGATTGGGCGGACGAGGAGGGTGCGAGGTTTGGAAAAAGCCTGTTCGGATCGGCGGCGTTCTCCGGAAATCTCAATTTGGATGAGGCCCGTGTGCTGAAGGACAAGGACGGGATTTCATTGCCCGACGCGATCGCGGAGTATGGCATCGATTTCGAAAAGGTGAAGGACGCAGGCATCGAAGCGAGGAACGCCGCAGCCTATCTGGAGCTGCACATCGAGCAGGGGCCGGTGCTGCTGGACATGGGGCTTCCGTTAGGTGCGGTGCTCGGAACCTTCGGCGTTGAGCGGCATGCCATCACGTTCCGCGGGCAAGCAGCGCACTCCGGCAGCACACCGATGAACCGCCGCAAGGATGCGTTTCTAGCAGCCGCGAAGATGGCTCCGGAGATCTATGAAATCGCCGGCCGGCATGGTGGCGTCTGCACGATCGGTTCCTGCATCACCCAACCGGGCATCGTCACCAGCGTAGTCGCGGAATGCCGGATCACGCTCGATCAACGGCACCTCGATGCAAACTCGCTCGCCACCATGTTAGACGAGGCGAAGTCCGCCAGCGGACGCCATGCCGCCGAGGGTGGTGTCACCGTGGAGTGGGAGCGGCTCTGGCAGATCGAGCCGGTCCTTTTCCATGCCAGGCTGATCGATCTCTGCGACGCGGCGATCCTCGAAACCTGCGGAGTTTCCCATCGGCTGCCGTCCGGTCCGCTCCACGACGCGGCAGAAGTCTCACGGGCCGGGATCCCGACGGTGATGCTTTTTGTGCAGAGCCTGCACGGCATCAGCCACAACAAGATCGAGGACACGCGGGAGGATCATTTGGAACTCTGCGTAAAAGCGCTCGATAGCTTGGCGCGCAAAACGATGGATTGGATTTCAGCTAACGGCTGAGGAATTTCCCGAACGGCGTCTTCGCCACTCTCCAACCCACCTCATTCGGTTTGATCCACCCCGGATTCTTCCAACAGCGTAGGGAGCTTGAGGTGCTCGATCAGCTCCTGGAGGGCTTTTTGTTCGAGCTGATCCGTGGAGTCGCGGGAAAGTGCTTCGAGATAGGGAATGGCATCGCGGCTGCCGAAATCCCGGGTGGCCCCAAGAGCGGCGGCGCGGATCTCGGGCAGCGGATTCCGCAGTTCAGTTAGAATTTTCCCAAGGGATTCCGGATCATCAAACCAAGCGAGATCGTCGAGTTCGTCGATGCGGTTTTCGATCCATTCTTGATTCGCGGTGGATCCCGGTGGGTTCGGCGAGACGATGGGATCGGGCAGACTCGACAGCTTCTGAAGCGCCGGGGATGGCGGGCGGCGCGGGGCCGGCTCGCGGGTGTCGGCCGATGACGGTGGCTTCCGCGTCGGCGGGGGATTTTCCGTGGTTGCGGATTTCCCGGGCAGCTCGCTTCGGAGATAGATCACGACGCCGACCAGCAGGATGAGCGCCACGCCGCAGGCATACCAAGGAAGGTGGCTCCGTGGAGTTGCCATGACCGACGCCTCAGAGTGGAGAGGCGGTTTTGCCTTTCAGGTCGATTTTCCCCTCGTAGTAGCCCGTGCCGCCGTTGAGGATGCCATCGCCATTGATGTCGCTTTGGGTGTTACCACGGGTGAGCTGGATTCCAGTCTTTTTCGGCTCGCCGATAAACCGCTTCTCGATGCCGATCCCGCGCAAAGTGCCTTCGATGCTGGCAAGGTTGAGCTTGAGGGCGAGCGGGTAGTAAGTGCGGCTGTCTTCCTTGCCCGTCTTGAGATTCAGCCGACCGCTGAAGAGTTGCCCGTCCCGGTCGAAGGCGAGACGAACATATTCGTCGGCGGACGTGATGAAAGTGCGTTTCGAGTCGGCGACGAAGACATTGCCGTTCTCATCGGCCATCAGGAGAGAACCTTTCGGGAATTTGACGCCTTTTTGGTTGCCGATCAATTTGAGAAGCTGCTTGGAATCGAGGCGGGTTTTCCCGACTTTGCCCGTCAAGGCTTTGTTCGAAGTGGATTCCTTGGATTGAAAATAACAGTGTACGTCCAGCTTGATAACGGCATCGAGTTCCGCATGCAGGGAGGCGGCCGGGAGCAGGAAGAGGCCGAGGGTAAAAAGGAAGGGAAGCGAATTTGATTTCATTTTCTGATGGGATTCATGGGTGATGCGATCGCACCGGGAGCGGAACACCGCGCTTGCGGCGGTAATTCCTTTTCGGCGTCAAGGATGGCATTCAATCGGTATGTTGACTAGGTTGAAAATCAAGAAATTCAAATTATTCTCATCCAGAGCTTGGTTAAGTCCGGGACAGGCCGCGGGAAGAATGGCCGCTCGCCGTGGCTGGCCGTCTCGCGATTGGTCCCCCTGCCGCTGGATCTCGCCGGCTTGCTTCGTGAGCCTCCTTCGGATAAGTCCTCCGCCGCACCATGAAATCCGTACCGCTCTCCGCCTATCAGGAAACCCTCGGGATGATCTATTTCGCGAGGATGTTGGACAAAATCAGGCTCAACGCAGCCGGCAACCTGCGTGAGGATTTCTGTGACAATCTCGGAACAGGCCTCGACAGTCGCTGCGCCGGCTTCCTGCGGGTGGATTACCCGACACTTGTCGAACGCGTCCTGCAAGGCGGCTCGGACGAAGAGATCCTCAAATGGTGTCATGCCAACGGTCACGTGCTAACGGAGAACGATGTTTTCATCTGGAACCATTACTTAAAAAAGGTCGGCTGGAACGATGCCACCTCGGAAATTCTCATCCGTAGGAAAAAGGAAAGCGGCCTCGAAGGCCGTGACGACATCCAGACGATGCCGGATTACTTCGATTACGACGAAGGCCGGAAATAGTCCCTTGCCGCGCAACAATCCGGCCAAGTTGGTTCCTTGAAAACACCGGCCTGCTCGGCTATCAACTCCGCACGCATCCATGGCCCATCCTATTTCCGATAGCACCACCGCCACCGCTCCATGGGAAACCAAGCGCGGTCCGTCAGGGAGAAATCGGTTGAAGCGCCTGCTGCCTTGGCTAGGCGTTATGCTACTGGCCGCCTTGGTCGCATGGGGATTGTGGCCGAAG
>JBBQDJ010000121.1:0-9318 GCA_038319595.1 Verrucomicrobiales bacterium | reverse complement strand
CGGCTGCCTGTTAGCTGCGCGGAAGGCCTTGATAGCATCTTCATGGCGACCCAAGGACTGCAACAAGGTTGCCTTGGTCCAGACTAGGCCTTCCGCATATTTCGGAGCCTTCTCCAGCTCTGGCATTTCTGCGAGGGCCTTTTCCATGAAAGGCGGATTGCGGTCAGAGCGGGCGTTGTAGTAATCGAACCGCGCCTTGGTGGCGGCGAGCTTGTCCTTGATCATCGCGAAGTAGCGCAGCACGGTTTCCTAGGGTTCATAGTTGGCGACGAAATCTGCATAGCTGGTGAGGTCCTCGTCCGTCATGCCATCGGTGCGGACCGAGTGCATCACTTCCTGCGCCTCCTCGTGCATGCCCAGCGGATTGCGCAGGCGACTCATCAATTTCATTTTCTCATCTGTCTTCAGCCCGACGAGGATGTCCTTGCTTTGTAGTGCGAAAAACGCGGAACGCATTTTCGGATCCGCTTTGTAATACTCGCACCATTGCAGGATGCGCTCGAGACTGGCGGGTTTCTGTTTGAACTGTTTTTCCATCCGCGCCACCCAGCTCGTGCGATCCTTCTCGTGGACCATCTGAGCGTCGCACCATTGTTTGCGCAGGCTGTCGTCGTCAGTGAAGCGGTCACCCATTTTCGCGGTCCAGTAGGTGCAGGATTTTTCCCTTTGCTCCGTCGTTCCGTTAGGGCGGAGAGTGGTGTCGAAAACCGCGGACCAATACCGCGTGTCTTCCTCGGG
This sequence comes from Verrucomicrobiales bacterium, assembly GCA_038319595.1. Classification (GTDB taxonomy): domain Bacteria; phylum Verrucomicrobiota; class Verrucomicrobiia; order Verrucomicrobiales; family Akkermansiaceae; genus Luteolibacter. The sequence goes on along the minus strand of JBBQDJ010000121.1, from coordinate 8,580 downwards.
CTTGTCTGGATTTTGACCCTTACCGTTGAATCCGCTGGCCGCTACATAGAACTCCTTGAGCTTGTCGTGGTTTGGGCTTCTAACTACGTAGTGGAAGATCACGGCATCTCGAGCCGCCGCCGCTGCTGACGGGTTGGTCTGGAGAAACGTGGTGGCCGTGCGCCAGTGATATTCAGCGGCTTCGTCGAATTTTCCGAGCTTTTCCATCGCGCCGCCGAGGTAAGTCAGCGCGGTACCGGAGTTCGGCTGGGTGACGTAGCCGTCGTCCTTGACCATTTTTGCCCAAGTCGCGGTCTTCTTGGCTTCATCGCCATTTTGCCCGTGACACTCACCGATGTAAAAAAGGGCGGCTGCGGCATAGCGGACATCGTCCGGGAAATAGTCCACCACGTCCTGATAGCTGGTGATCGCTGCGTTGCGCTTGTCGAGCTTGTGCAGGCAACGGCCCATCCGCAGGAGCACGTAAGGGAGGGCCTTGCTCTTCGCGAATTCGAAGGAATACGCCTTGTAAGCCGCGTAGGCACCTTTGAAGTCCCCCTTGCCGTAGAGCTTGTCGGCGTCCTCGAGATTGAGCCCCTCGAAATTGTCGAGCTTGGCGAATGCGTCACTGGGAAAGGTGATTTCCTCGCCGCCTCGTTCCAACGGAGATCCGCCTGCCTTTGTCAGCAATAGGAGAAAGCAAAAGGCCAAGGAATGCCATTGTGGGTCCTTCCGGACTCGTTGGGGAGACTGATTTTTTCTCATGAATTGTGCGTTTCTATCAGAATTGCACGAGGTCACGTCATGCTGTCGTGACCCGGTTTGAACGAAACATTCTAGCGGGATTTCCAGCAGCCAGGTTGGGTTTGTCCATGCAAGATGGGATGATACGAGCTGACCTTTGATCTTCGTTCAGGGGAATTTAATATTGTTCTTGAATTGACGATGGCGTTGTTTGCCCTCTTCGATTCAATCGGGATTATCTACCCATCAGGCGCAACTCTGCCGAAGTTGCTACCCGATCCACCCGGTAGCGAAACAACGGGCACTTGCCGACGGAAACTCTTTTGGATGACTGCCTTTGTGGCTAGCGATCCATTTCAAGGAAGGAATCGGTTGTCTGGTTGAAGTCCTTCGCAACTGAACTGAGGGGGCTCGCTGGAGCACAAAACGATTCAGCGGCTGGCTGCGCGGTGATTTTTAAAAATGGCGATGGTGCGATCGCGTTCGGTTTTGTGATCAACGCAGGGAAGGGGATAGTCTTTCGCGATGGCTGAGCCGAGTTTTGGAGGCTCGAGAAATTGAGAAGGGTGGGAGTTCACAAGTTCGGGGATCCACTTCTTGATGTAGGCACCTTCCGGGTCATATCGGGTGGTTTGAGACCATGGGTTTTGAATCCGGAAGTAAGGAGCTGCGTCGGCACCGGTGCCAGCGGACCATTGCCAACCGCCGTTGTTAGATGCGATTTCTCCGTCGAGGAGATTTTGCATGAACCAGGATTCGCCGAGCTTCCAGTCGATGTGAAGGTCTTTGGTGAGGAACATCGCGGTGATCATCCGGACGCGGTTGTGCATGAATCCGGTGGCCTTGAGTTCGCGCATGCCGGCATCGACGATAGGGAAACCGGTCCGGCCTTCTTTCCAAAGTTCGAATTTTTCTCCCGGTTCATCCCATGGCAGTCCGCGCCAGTCGGGATTGAATTCCTCGTCGAGGACGTTTGGAAAATGGTGGAGGATCGCGAAGTAGAATTCCCGCCACGCCAACTCCTTGATGAAGACGTCGATTCCCGCTGTTCCTGCAGGATCGGCCGCCGAGCGGGCCTTGAGACAAGCGGCGAAAACGGTGCGGATCGAAACGAGCCCGAGACGTAGATCTTGGGAAATCCGTGAGGTGCCGTCTTGGCTCGGGAAATCACGCCGCGCGGCATAATTTTGGATTTTTCCGGCAATCGCCCGCTTCATTCGGTCGCGGGCGGCTCGCTCACCAGGCTCGATGATTTCGGCAGCGGGAGGTTTTATTCCCCAAATCGCCACCGTAGGAAGCGGCATCGAGTCGAGATGCTTCGGGGTTTGCAGTGGATCCGGCTTCGGGAGAGGCGGTGGTTTCGGCAATTGAAGCCAGTTTTTCGAGTAGGGCGTGTACACCCGGTAAGGTGAGTCGGACAGAGTCAGCACTTCATCCGGTCCGTGAAGCGAAACGTCGGCGTGGGAGTGGCACTCGACTCCCAATTCATGGCAGAGTTGCCGGACTGCGGCTTCAACAGATTTCCCGAACGGGTCTGGATCGGCATTGAAATGAACTGCCACCGCGTGGCTCTCGGTAATCAATCGCCGCAATTGTTCAACGGCACTGCCTTGCCGAACGATCAGCCGGGCTCCGAGGGCTTGAAGGTTTTTCGCCAGCGAGGCGAGGGACTCGCAAAGGAAGTGCTGGCGATTCGGACCCGTCCATGGATGGTTGCCGCGCCAGTCGCTGAGGATATATAGTGGAACAAGGGGAATCCCGAGTTTCGCCGCGCAGCACAGGGCTGTATTATCCGCGACTCGCAGATCGCGGCGAAACCAATGGATGACTGAAGCCCTTTCTTTCGGCATGGGCCGAAGGTGGCACGCCAGCGAACTGACGCAACCACTGAAAGCTTCGAACGCCGATCAAGTCGCTTCGAGCAGAATTTTCTCACCCTTCTTGATGGTGGCGGCGGTCAACTTGCCGTCAACGCGCTTCGAACCTTCAATGAGGGTTTTCAATTCAACCAATGCTTTTTCAGCAGCGACCAAGGACTTCTTCCCACCGCCGAACTTCTTGTCAGGGAAGTATTTGGTGAATGTGGTTCCAGCTCTGCTGATGCAAAGGCGCCATCCTTCGAAAGCGGCGCTTTCATAGGTGAATCGAGTCAGGTTACGTTTACTTTTCATAGTTTTATGGTGGATTGCGACGGCAGGTTGAACGCCTTCTGCTAGAAGATCTAGCCATTTTTTCGAAAATAGTGCCGAAATGGTAACATTTTGGTCGAAATTACCGGAAATGGCGGAAAAAAAGGCTTTGCAAGCCCCCCGAGTCCGCATTTAGTCGCCCCCCCGCGGGCCATCGAAGAACGCCGTCGGTCCTCTGGATGCTTGTTTCACCGCAAGCGTCCCGCTCGCAAGAGGGTAACCCGGCAACCAAAAAACAATATGTCAGCAGTCAAACTTGCTCGTTTCGAGCTCCCGAACCGCCTCGTTCGCAACGAGGAAACCGCCTCCGATACCTATGCCCAATTCATTGCCGAGCCTTTCGAGCGTGGATATGGCCACACCATCGGCAATTCCCTTCGTCGGGTTCTGCTTTCCTCGTTGGAAGGCGCGTCCATCACCTCCGTCCGCATCGCCGGCGTGCAGCATGAATTTTCCAGCCTTCCGGGCGTGGTTGAGGATGTCACCGACATCGTGCTGAACCTCAAAAAAGTAAAATTCAACCACAACGAGAAAGAGCCCCGCATCCTCACCATCAAGGTGGAGAAAGAAGGCGTCGTAACTGCCGGGGACATCCAAGGCGACCATATTTTCGACGTGGTTAACAAGGAGCAGGTCATCTGCACGCTCGATAAAAAAGTGAAGTTCGATTGCGAGTTCGAAGTCCGCGTCGGACGCGGTTTCTCCACTGGTGATGAAAACAAGCGCAAGGACCAACCGATCGGCGTCATCGCGATCGATTCGATCTTTTCTCCTGTCACCCGCGTCAAATACGCGGTTGAAACCACCCGGGTCGGCCAGATGACCGATTTCGACAAGCTGGTTCTCGACATCTGGACCGACGGTCGCATTACCCCGCAGGACGCACTGCTCCAGGCCTCCGCCATTCTTCGCCACCACCTCGACGTCTTCGTCAACTACGACGAGAACGCAGTGGACTTCGAAGAAGCACCGGCCGAATCCAGCGAAGAGAATGCCGCCCTTAAGAAGCTTCTCAACATGTCGGTCAACGAAATCGAACTCTCGGTTCGTGCCGCCAACTGCCTCAACAACGCGAACATCACCTCGGTGGGCCAACTCGCGATGAAGTCCGAGGCGGAAATGTTGAAGTATCGCAACTTCGGCAAAAAATCCCTCAACGAAATCAAGGACAAGCTCGTCGAGCTCGGCCTCGGTCTCGGAATGTCCTTCGAAGCTTCGCTGCTTTCCGGACCCGCAGCAGCCTCCCGCGGCCCGCGCCTCGGTGCTGAAGATGAAGCGCCGGTCGGCCTTGCCGATCTGATCGCTCAAAACCTCGACGACTAACCTATTTAAATAGAAACGGAAGCACCCGATGAGACATCGTAGCAAAACAGTTAAACTCAAACGCAACGCCCCGCAACGCCGGGCCTTGCTGTCCGGCCTCGCATGCAATCTGATTGAGCATGGCCGCATCAAGACCTCCTTCGGCAAGGCCAAGGCGCTTCGCCCGGTCGCGGAAAAGCTGATCACCCTCGCCAAGCGCGACGATCTGCATTCCCGCCGCCTCGCCATCGCGTTCCTTCGTCAGAAGGACATCGTCCAAAAGCTTTTCTCCGAAACGGCACCCGCTTCGAAGGACCGCCAAGGTGGTTACTGCCGCATCACCAAGCTCGGCGCACGCATGAGCGACTCCGCCCCGATGGCCATCATCGAGTGGGTCGATCTCCCTGCGGCTGCTGAAGCTCCGGTCGAGGAAGTTGCTGCCAAGGAGGAAACTCCCGTGCCTGCGGAAAAAGCCGCCAAGAAAGCTGCCAAGAAAAAGGCGGCTGACGAGGTGGTCGAAGTCGCAGGGGAGTGATTTTCCCAAACTGACTTTTCACCAAAGCCGCATGTGCTCGCGCACGTGCGGCTTTTTTTGCCACAAATCACATAAGTCTGGTAATTCCTCGTCAGTCTCGTCCATCACCCTCAGAACTCCCGCTATGAGTGACTCCATTTCCGAGCTAACTTCTCAAATCCAGACCTTTGTGGACGCCCGCGAGTGGCGGCAATTCCACAACGCCAAGGACCTTGCCGTCGCGATCGCTGCCGAAGCCGGCGAACTCATGCAGCATTTCGTCTGGCAGCAGGAGGAACAGATCGAAAAACGCCTTGAGAAAAACCGCGAGGAAATCGCCTCCGAGATTGCCGACGTCGCCATTCTCCTGTTTGAATTCGCCGATAATCTCGGTTTCAAACTGGGGGATGTGATGCAGGCAAAACTCGCCTACAATGACATACGCTATCCGGTCGAAAAATCCCGGGGCAACAACCTGAAATACTCTGAACTTTGAGCGAAGAAACACCACGGCCACCTCGCCGGAAACGCTACAGCGGGAAAAATCCGCAGCGCTTCGAGGACAAATACAAGGAACTCGATCCCGAACGCTACGCCGATACCGTCGCCAAGGTCATCGCCTCGGGTAAAACCCCGGCCGGCTCCCATATCCCGATCATGGTGGAGGAATGCCTCACCGCCCTCAACCTGGCTCCCGGCCAGATCGGTGTGGACGCCACGCTGGGCTATGGCGGCCATGCGGTGAAAATCATCGACCGGATTTCCCCGGACGGAAAACTCGTTGGCCTCGATGTCGATCCTATCGAGTTCCCGAAGACCAAAGCCCGATTGCGGGCGGCGGGCTACGGCGAAGACCGCTTCATCCCGATCCGCTCGAACTACGCCGGCGTCGCCCGGGCTCTGGCGGGGAAGGGGATCGATACCGTGGATTTCATTTTCGCCGATCTCGGGTGCTCGTCGATGCAGTTCGATGATCCCTCACGGGGCTTCAGTTTTAAGGTCGCCGGCCCCCTCGACATGCGTATGAATCCGGCTCGCGGGCTCTCCGCTGCCGATTGGCTGGCGAAGGTCAGCCCGTCGAAACTCGAACTCGCGCTTCATGCTCATTCCGACGAACCGCGCGCCGAATCGATCGCCACCGCCCTCGCCGGGAAACCATTTCCTGACACTCTCACGCTGGCAAAAGCGATTCGGGACGCCATTCACATCAGTGACGAAAAGGAGCGCGAACTCACCGTTCGACGGGTCTTCCAAGCGATTCGAATCGCCGTAAATGAGGAATTCACAGCTCTCGATGCGTTTCTCCGGACTTTGCCGAACTGCCTGAAATCCGGCGGCCGCGCGGCCATCCTCACCTTCCACTCTGGCGAGGACCGGCGGGTGAAACTGGCGATGAAGACGGGGATCGGTGAAGGCATTTACTCTGAAATGAGCGAAACACCGATCATCGCAGGTCCCGAGGAAAGGCGCATGAACCCTCGCAGCACTGCCGCCAAATTACGCTGGGTCACCCGCAAGTGACGGCTTGAAAACTGCTGGAAGTCGATAAATTCCCAAAAAGAGTTCATCATCCCCAGCCGTATTGATCCCGATGTTTTTCCGACCGTGTCTCCTGTTGTTTTCTGTTGTCCTGTCCGCCTCGGCCCGCCAGAACGACGGGAAAAGCGAGCGGATGGACCCGGTGGTGCCGGAGTCGATGATTCCAGCGAGTCCAGTTCTCTCGCCCGCCGAGGCGTTGAAATCCTTTCGGTTAGCTCCCGGGTTCATCATTGAGCCGGTGGCGACCGAACCGCTGGTCGACAAGCCGATCTGCCTTGATTTCGATTCCCGTGGAAGGATGTGGGTCTGTGAGATGAGGGGCTACATGTCGGACATCGATGGGAAGGGAGAGAAAAATCCTGAAGGCCGGATCGTGATTTTGGAAGACAGCGATGCGGATGGTAAAGTGGACAAGCGCACCGTGTTCCTCGAAAAGTTGCTGCTTCCCCGCGCGCTGTCGGTTTTCGAAGACGGGGTGCTTTTCATGGACGAGAAACGTCTCTGCTGGGCGAAGCGCAAAGGCGATCTACCAGACGGCGAACCCTCGGTGATTCCGACCAAAATTGTCGAAACAGGCAATGTCGAACACAAGCCTAACGGACTACTCTCCAATCTCGACAACCGCCTCTATCTCGCAAAGTCCGACCAGCGCCTGCACCGCGTGGGGGACACTTGGGCGATCGAACCCACGTCGTTCCGCGGCCAGTGGGGCATCGCGCGCGACGACTATGGTCGTCTCTATCACAATAACAATTCGACACTTCTCTTCGGCGACCTCCTGGTGCCAAACCTCCTTCAGGGAAATCCAGGGGTGAAGATGAAGATTCAGGATTTCACCCAGCTCGGCACCAACCGTGTCTGGCCCGCCCGCGTGACTCCGGCGGTGAACCGTGCTTACATGTCCAAGGCCCATGGCTTCAATACCGACACGCTTGATCCCAAGACCTATAAGCTCGTCAATGCCACCGCCGCCGCCGGGATGACGGTCTATCGGGGGACGAATTTTCCCAAGGATTGGTATGGCATGGCCTTCACCACCGAACCGGTTTCTAATTTGGTGAAAGCCACGCGCGTCACCGAGTCCAAAGGACTCTTAAAGGGCGAGCACGCCTTGGCGGAAACCGAGTTTCTCGCATCCACTGACGAGCGGTTCCGGCCGGTGAATGCCTACAATGCGCCCGACGGTTCGCTCTACCTCGTGGACATGTATCACGGCATCATCCAGCACGAGACCTACATGAGTGCCTATCTACGCAAACAGACGCTGGACCGTGGTCTGGAGTCCCCGGGGTTTGGAAACGGCCGAATCTATCGGATCCGCAGCACCGCGAGACCGCTTGAGCGCCAAGTCGATCTCGCGTCACTCCACGGTCTTGGTCTCGTGAAAATGCTGATGCATCCCAATGCTTGGCAGCGGGAAACTGCCCAGCGGCTTCTGGTAGAGCGACACGAGCCCGCTGACATTCCTTTTCTCACAAAGCTCGCCGCCGCCGGGAGTTCCGTCGCGAGAATCCACGCGATTTGGACCTTGGAAGGAATGAACGAGCTAACCGCCGAGCACCTCGTCTCCGCGATCCGCAGCAACGATCCGAAGTTACAGTCCTCCGCGCTCTGGGCCAGCACGCGTTTATCAGCATCGGAACTTTCCAAACTCGAACCCGTTTTGTTAGTTGTTAATCTAGCAGCTCCCGAGGTCACTCCCTACCTGGCGAGGGCGCTCGGCCCGCTCGGCACTGCCAAGGCTTTCGAGCGGCTTGCCGGTTTGCTCAAGACTGAGGGAGAAATTCGTTTCACTCGCGAGGCTGCGGTCTCCGGCTTGGACCATCATGAAACGGAATTTGTTAGGGTCGCCATGAAGGATTCCAAGGACAAGCAGTTGATGGCATGGCTCGACCAAGGAGCAAAAGACGCCCGCACCGCCACGCCGGCGGATTCCGGGCTGAAAGGAGATGAACTCGCTTCCTATGAACGCGGCAAGGCCATGTTTCACGGGGAGGCCGCCTGCTTCGGTTGCCACAGCGCCGATGGAGCTGGAATGCCCAACCTGGGCCCGCCGCTCGACGAATCCGAATGGGTCGTCGGGAAACCGGAGACGCTTGTGAAAATCCTACTCCACGGACTCACCGGTCCCGTCACGGTGGATGGTGAAACCTACCGTCCCAGCGCCGACATGCCGGGCCTAGGCATGAATCCCGCCATCACCGACCAGACCATCGCTGACCTCGCGACCTACGTCCGGAACGAGTGGTCGAACAAGGCACCTGTCGTGTCCGCCACCTTGGTCAAGCAGCAGCGCGAACTGACCAAGAGCCG
>JBBQDJ010000120.1:0-9409 GCA_038319595.1 Verrucomicrobiales bacterium | reverse complement strand
CAAATTGTTGGACAGGCTAAGGAGGGTGGACACTTCTGTCCGCCTGGCCAATGCGATGAGCAAGAACCCGCGCGAAGCACTTCTCTTGCGCGATCCATTGGCAGCACGACAAGAGTGTCGCGCCTCCTTATGCGCCAATTTGAATTCTACACGACCCTAGTTTCACCCAAGACCGCACTCACTCAGCGAATCGTCAGCGAAATCGAAGCCGCCTGGCAGTAGGTGGAAACCCACACCGAGGAAATCGCACAAGCCATCCAACTCAACCGGGATGCGTGATGGCTTCACTCTACTCCAATGAGAACTTTCCAAGACGCGTCGTCGAAGAATTGAGAAGGAGCATCACCAGGTAAAATCCCGGACTTGCGTTTAAAGCCACTTTGGCTAATTTCCTTTTACGATTGCTGAAACAGCCTTTCAACGCGGCGTCAGTCCACTTCTCCAACTTCTGCTTCCCGGACGCGAGGATGCCGTTTTGGCGGTGCAAACCGATCAACCTCTCCGCGAACGGATTGAGGAACTGGCTGCGAAGAACACCGAAGGCGAGTTGTCCCCCGAGGAACGCGATGAGTATGCCGGATAGGTTAGGGCGAACAAATTCGTTGCAGTCCTGCGCCGCGAAGCCAAAAAGTTCAAATCCGGCAGCGCCGCATGAATGCCGCCACGCCAGCCCTGGTTCGGGAATGCGCGGGTCAACGATGCGAGTATTGGCAGATCCATCAGGACGATTCTCCACTCGCTGCCCTGCACATTGAGCACATCCGCCCACTCAAGCATGGCGGTGACGACGACGATTCGAACCTCTGTCTCGCCTGTATCGACTGCAATCTCCACAAAGGCTAATCTTACCGGCATCGATCCCCAGACCGAGGCGGTGACCCTGCTTTTTCACCCGCGCCAGCAGCACTGGGATGAGCATTTCCGCTGGGATAGCCTCCACATTGTCGGCGAATCGGATATCGGCCGTAACACCATCCGCGTGCTCTGCGTGAACAGTGACGTGAATGGGATCGGGCCTCGCGGATTCACCACGCTTTGTGGGTTCAGGAAAGTGCCGCCTCACGGACGATGGCGGGATGTTTGGCGACGATCTTGAGAAGCGTGCGGGCAGCACCACTGGGTTGGATGGTTCCGCGTTCCCATTTGCGGACTGTGCCGAGTGAAACGCCCAGCATGTGGGCGAAGGCCTCCTGGGTGACATTGATTTCCCTGCGGATTCTGGCGGCTTCAGTTTTCGCCTTCCAAGCGCGAGCTTGGGCGGCGCGATGCGTTTCCGGATCGATCGCCTTGCGCTCCACGGTGCCATCTGGGCGTCGGGTGACTTTCCAGACACGGCCCGGGATGATCTCTCCACGTTCCATGGCGAGGGCTTCACGTTCGAGGATTTCAATATCACGCTTTTTCATGGTGCAAGTTCGGTTTGGATTTGCTGGATTTCGGCTTTGGAAAGGTTGGCTTGGGTCGATTTTTCGTAAATGCGGCAGAACTGGATTTTTTCAGGATCCACATACCAATAATAGATCACTCGGGAACCTCCACGTTTACCTTTCCCGCCGCTGGCAAGGTGAAGGCGGGTGTCTCGGTGAAAAGCACGCTGGAAACTTGTCACTTGCCCAATTCCAGCGCAACCATAAAATGAGCAATAAGGGTATTTTAAATGAAAGAGCCTCACGTGAATCGAGCCACCTGTATGGTTTCAATCGCCGGGAATTCAAGATCAGGATAAGCGAGGGCTGGATCCTTGGGAAACCCGCGCTGGCTCGAGGCGCGATTCGTTTGATCGGCGCGACGAACTTGTGGCGTCACTCCGTGAGTGTCGCTGGTTTTTTTGTGGGGGAGCGGTGCTGAGGTCGCTCGGTAAAGAGAAAAGTGCGGCGATCATCGACGCGCCGCTACAGGACGATTGAAAAAGACCGTATGCTGGACCCGCATATTGGCCCTTGAACACGGCACGCCCTCCGGGTTGCCCTGTGCGCCCCATGTCCGAACGCAAGACACTCGACGAACGCGCCCAAATGACCGACCTGGAACGGGTCCGCCACTCCTCTGCCCACGTGATGGCGACCGCCATCTTGCGGATCTGGCCGGACGCGCAGTTCGCCTATGGCCCGCCGATTGAAGCCGGTTTCTACTATGACTTCGAGATGAAGCATCGGATCACGCCGGATGATTTCGAGAAGATCGAGGCGGAGATGAAGAAGATTTCGAAGGAAAACCAGAAGTTCGAATACAAGGCGATTTCCCGCGAGGAAGCGAAGGCGATGGCGGAAAGCGGTCGTCTCGGCGGACTCACCGAGCGGCCGGGGAATCCATCGCGTTTCAAGCTGGACCTCATCGATAAGATTCCGGAGGGCGAACAAATCTCGTGCTTCCAGAATGGAGATTTCATCGACCTCTGCGCGGGGCCTCACGTCGGCTATACTTCGAAGTGCAAGAACGTGAAATTGATGTCGGTTTCCGCTTCGTTCTATCTGGGCGATGAATCGAAGGGCAGCCTGCAACGGCTCTACGGCACGGCGTTTGAAAACAAGGAGGAGTTGGAAACGCATCTCAACCGGTTGGAAGAAGCGAAGAAGCGCGACCACCGCAAGCTCGGCCGCGAACTGGGGCTTTTCCACATCGATGAAATGGTGGGACAAGGGTTGGTTCTTTGGAAACCGAAAGGCGCGCTGGTCCGCCGGTCGTTGCAGGAGTTCATCACCCAGGAGCTCGACAAGCAGGGCTACTCGCAGGTTTTTACCCCGCACATCGGCAAGCTCGATCTCTATCGGACATCCGGGCATTTCCCCTACTATCAAGAGAGCCAGTATCCGGCCATCGCTGAGCGTGATGTATTGGAAAAACTTGCCGACGAAGACGCGACCTGTGCCACGCTGATCAATGGCCTATCAGACGGCACCTACGAAGGCTATTTGCTCAAGCCGATGAACTGCCCGCACCACATCAAGATCTACGCGAGCGATCACCACTCCTACCGCGACCTGCCCGTTAGACTGGCGGAGTTCGGCACGGTTTACCGCTGGGAGCAGTCCGGCGAACTCGGCGGCATGACGCGGGTCCGTGGTTTCACGCAAGACGACGCCCACCTTTTCTGCACGCCGGATCAGGTGGCCGAAGAAGTGACCGGCTGCCTTGAGCTGGTGAAAAAGGTGCTAAAAACGCTCGGCATGAATGATTACCGCGTGCGGCTTTCCCTACGGGATCCTGAGTCCGACAAATACGTCGGATCACCCGAAAACTGGGACAAGGCGGAAGCAGCGCTGCGTCAGGCCGTCCAAACGCTCGGGGTGGACTACACCGAAGAGATCGGTGAGGCGGCGTTCTACGGGCCGAAGATCGATTTCGTGGTGAAGGATGTGATCGGCCGCGATTGGCAGTTGGGCACGGTACAAGTGGACTACAATCTGCCCGTGCGTTTCGGCCTCAGCTACGTCGGTGCCGACAACGCCCAGCACGTTCCTGTGATGATTCACCGCGCGCCATTCGGTTCGTTAGAGCGCTTTACCGGCCTGCTCATCGAGCATTTCGAAGGAAAATTCCCGACCTGGCTGGCTCCCGAGCAAGTCCGCGTCATCCCGATTTCCGAAAAGACCCAGGAAGCCGCCGAAGCCGCCACCGCGAAACTTGCCGATGCGGGAATCCGCGTCACCATCGACCGCACTTCAGACAAAGTCGGCGCGAAGATCCGTCTCGCCCGCCTCGACCGCGTGCCTTACATGATCGTGCTTGGGCAGAAGGAAGTGGACGAAGGCACCGTCTCCATCCGCCGCCGCGACACCGAAGAACTCACGACGATGCCGCTGGAGGATTTCATCGCCAAAGTGAAAACGGAAATCGCCGAGCGGAGTTTGTGACCTTATTTTCTTCAGAAAAAAGAGTCTTGCCAGTTGCGGTCAGGATCCGTATAGAGTGGCTTCAGTTGCAAAGCATCGCGTTGAAAATTAAACCTTCCTCGCTGCACGGGCAATGATCACCGGCATCCGCCGTCTCATGATTTTCTTGGAACGATATAGAATGACTCTCAAAACCGATCTTTCCCTGGATCGGTCCGGCCCCGCTGTCTCCGATCTATGATCCGGCGTTTGGTCCATCGTTCCGCACCCCTCTTCGCACCGATTTCGTGCGGCGGCCTTGGCCGTCCGTACTCCGGCGCGTCGCATCTACCTACTGGAGGACATCGTTATCGCTAAGCCACAAAGAGACCAAAATAGGGGTCGTTTCCGCGATATGACGCGGATCAACGACCGCATCCGTGCCCCGAAAGTTCGTGTCGTCCTCGCCAATGGCGAGCAACTCGGCGTCATGAGTTCCCGCGAGGCACTCGCCAAAGCCCAATCGCTCGGACTCGACCTCGTCGAGATCGCCGGTCAAGTGGACCCACCGGTCTGCAAAATCGTCGATTACGGGAAATACAAATACGAGCAGGCGAAGCTGAAGAAGCAGAAGTCGAAGAGCGCCACCCGCATGAAGGAAGTGAAATTCCGCGTCGGCACGGGTCAGCACGACTACAACATCAAGCTGGGCCGCGCCGAAGGATTTCTCGACTCGAACCACAAGTGCCGCTTCGTGCTGCAGTTCCGCGGGCGAGAAAATGCCCACAAAGATCTCGGGTTCGTGGTCCTCAACCGGATCATCGAGGATCTCAAGACCATGGCCCAAGTCGACCAGGCTCCGCGCCTGAACGGCCGCGCCGTCGCCATGATCCTCTCTCCCCTTCCCGCCCACCAACGCAAGCGCAAGTTCCACCTCTTCCACGGCGAGCTGATGGATGAGGATGATTTTGAGGACGAGGAAGTCATCGACGAGGACATCCCGGACGAGGTTCCGGACGAGGTTCCTGACGAAACGCCCGATGAGGTGCCTGACGAAGCCCCCGAAGTGGTGCAAGAGGAGTCGCCGAAGGCCTAATTTCAACAATTCGTGGCGGTGGATCATTTCCATCGCCACGTTTTTTTATGCTCTACCTCTTCGATATCGACGGCACGCTGGTGGACACCGGTGGCGCGGGAATCACGGCCTTGAATGAGGCGACGCGCGAAGTATTCGGAGACGCGGGTCCGGAGCTCGACCTCGCGGGCAGCACCGATCTAGGGATCATCGCAAACCTTCACACGCACTTCCAAGTGGAGCCAACGCCGGCACGGATCGACGCGTATTTCGAAATCTATCATGCCCGGCTGGAATGGAATCTGACGCACGGTGGCTTTCCCGGTCGGGTGTTCGACGGCGTGGTGGCGCTCCTCACTGAACTCGCGGGGCGACCCGACGCGACCGTCGGCCTGCTAACCGGCAACACCGCCGGGGGTGCCGCACACAAGATGCGCCATTTCGGACTCGCCGCTCATTTCCCCTTCGGGGCCTATGGCTGCGATCACGCGGACCGGAATTTGTTAGGACCCGTCGCGCTCGAACGCGCCGCCGCCCACGCAGGTAGAAAATTCACTGCGGCCGAAACGTTGGTCATTGGCGACACGCCGAAGGACATCGCCTGCGCCCATGCCATCGGTGCGCGCTGTCTCGCAGTTTCCACCGGGCGGTTCTCCACGAAAGAACTGGAAATGCACGGCGCGGATCACGTCGTCGAATCGCTGGATCTGGCGCTGGGGTGGATCTAGCAGAGGCACTCGCTTTGACCCGCAGCCCCCTGCATGATGGACCCTGATTTTTCCCATCGCATTTCGCGATCCCCTCGCTAAATTCGCCCTCATGACGGAAGGCCCGATCAACCGGAATCGCGACCATTGGCAGGCGAAGGCGCGGCAGGTGGCCCGCACCGTGAATCTTGCCTGGTGGCTTGAGACGCTCTCATCTCCGTTGTTGATGGTGGCGATCCTCGGGTCGATCGCGTTGATCGTGGTGAGACGCGAGGTTCCGCACGTCCAGCCGTGGATTTTGTATGCCTCTATTGTGGGGGGCGTCTTGCTGCTCGGGCTGGGTTGCTGGGCACGGGCGGCGCGAAGATTCGAGCGACCTGCGGAGTCGATGGTGCGGATGGAGGCGGCGATGCGGATGAGGAATTCGCTCTCGGCGGCAAGTGCGGGGGTGGCTCCGTGGCCGGCACCGGTGGCGAAGATCGATGCGGGCCTGTCATGGCAATGGCCGCGTTTGCTGGTGCCGCCGCTGGGCGCGCTGGTTTTGTTAGCCGCCGGGTTGTTTATCCCGGTTTCCGCCCGTGTCACCCGTGGACCGCTCATTCCCGAGGAACCGCAGGCTTGGAAACAACTCAGCACCGAACTTGACCGCCTGACCAAGGAGGATGTGGTCGATGAGAAATACCTTGAGGACACCCGCAAGCGGTTAGAAGAGTTGAAATCTCAGGAAGAGGAACAGTGGTTCAGTCACTCGTCGCTGGAGGCCACGGATTCCTTGAAAAAGGCACACAAAGCGGAGACCGAGCGGATCACCAAGGATCTCGGCCGGGCGGATAAGGCGCTCGGCGCGCTGGAAAAAAACGCGGGTGGGATGAACCAAGCCGAGAAGAACCGCCTGATCGATGAATTCGACCAGGCACTGCAAGGGCTGCAAAGTGGTGCGATGAAACCGAATCCCGCCCTGCTGGAGCAAATGAAGCAGCTCGATTTGAAAGCCATGGCAAATCTCACTCCGGAACAGATGGAGCAACTGCGCGAGAATTTAAAAAAACACGGTGAAGCGATGAAAGGCGCCGGCGGCAAGGGTGAAGGCGAGGATTGGTCCGATGAGCTGCTGGCTGGAGACGGCGAGGGTGAAGGCGAGGGCCAAGGAAACGGCGACGGCGAAGGCCAGGGTGAAGACGGTGATGGCGAAGGTGCCGGAAATGGTGGCGTGAATCGTGGTCCGGGACATGCGAATGGCGTTCTGGGGAAGGAAAAGGAAGCCGTCGAAACTGGAAAACTCACGGGATTAGAAGCCAAGGATCTTTCTAAATCGTCGCCGGGCGATCTGTTGGAACTGCAGGACGGCGAGCACGACGTGGATAAATCCGCTTCAAAATTGTCCAAAGGAGGAACCACCGAGGCAACCGGAAAGGGTGGCGACCGCGTCTGGCGCGACGCGCTGGACCCGGCGGAACAGCAGACTTTGAAGCGGTTTTTCGAGTAATACCAGGTTCCAAAATTGATATGGCTTGGAGAAAACCGCCGTCCCTCAGTGGAAGGGATCTCTTATACTTTCTGTCCTCGTCACAGGGTCGAAGAGAATGGACCGGAGATCCATTCCCCTTATTTGCAAGGACGCTGCGCCAGGTGAGACCGGCACATTGATTTTGTAAACTGGGATAACTTTCCGTTATTCCCAGCTTGGGTCGGGGGCGTGGGGGTGGATCAGTTTAGGTAGGCCGCCTCGGTGGTCATGAGCAGGGCTTGGGCGAATTCCTCCCAGTTAGTGAGTGCTTCGCGGCTGACCCTCTCGGCATTCGGATCGCTGACGAGTTCATTGAGTTTACCGCCTTGTTTGGGCTTCATCATTTGCTCCGCCATGCGCTTTTTCATCTCGACTTGGCGGATACGCTCTTTCGAGTTGAGGGTCTTGGGATCGAGTTTCAGGAACGCCTCAATCCGGCTTTTCCGCATCTCCTCATTTTCGCCAGGAACCTGGTCTTTAAATGTGGATGGCTTCCTCTCGGCATCTGTCTGCTGCGCAGAAAGAAAGTCTTGGGCGAGCTTGATTTCCTCGGGCCTTGGCCAGCGCTGATAGATAATCTCATAGAGCACCTTGATGCGCGCGGTGTCAGTGGTCGCTTTCTGAAACTCAGGGCGGGTGACGACGTTCCTTGCTTGCTCGATGACCAACAGGCTGTTCATGCGGAACAGCGCTTGCTGCGGCACGATGGTCTCGTGACGCCGACCAGTGGGCAGTTGTGCGTTCGCCATGTCGAAGTTCTTCATGAATTCCGCCATATTCGTGCGGTCCACGAACCCATAGATCGAGCGGCGCGGGCTGTAAGGTTCTGTTTCGATGTTCATGGGATGACCGAACATGGTTAGATCGATCTTCCCGCCGATGGCGAGGCAACTGTCGCGCAGGGCCTCGAAATCCAACCTGCGCACATTGGCACGCCAGAGCAGGCGGTTGAAAGGATCAATGCCGGCGTTAGAGGGATCGGGATCGCTCGACTGCTGATAGACGGCAGAGGTCATGATGAGCTTGTGGAGTTTCTTGAGCGACCAGCCGTCCTCCATGAATTTCGCCGCGAGCCAGTTGCAGAGTCCGGGATGGCTCGGGGCTTCGCTCATGACGCCCAGGTCGTCCGGAGTGCTAACAAATCCCTCGCCGAAGTGGTGGAGCCAGACGCGGTTCACCAGCACGCGAGCGGTGAGTGGGTTACTCTTGTCTGCGATTGCTTCAGCAAGTTGGAGGCGGCCGCTGCTGTCCGGTGGGAACGGTTTGCGATCCGCCTGAATGAATTCAAGAAACTGACGAGGAACCACGGGACCCGGGGTTTTGGCCTCGCCGCGGATGAGCACTGAGGCATTTTTCACCTTTGAGTCCACAAGGACATTCGCGCGGGCGATGGAGCCAGGGTGGGAGAGATCGATTCCGGAGAGCTGCCGGTTGATGGCTCCGATCGTATTTTGCAACTCTTTGCCGAGACTGTTCTGAGTATCGTCGAGCGACAGGGCAAGATACGGTCTGGTGTTGAACACGGCGGAGCGCACCTGCTCGAGCGTTGGATTGCTCAGGCCGGGAAAGATCGCATTCTCGGGAGCGGATTTTTTCCAGACAGAAAATTCCTTGGCATAGGCGTCCTCGGCCTTGCGAAAAACTCCGGCATAGATGGTGGCAGCCGCCTCGAGCGAACCGAGCTTCTTGCCACGGAATGCCTCGGCGACGAGGGGATTGACGTAGGCCGCGTTTGCCGGATCCGTGTGCCGGGCGATGGCCTCCACGGAGCGCTCCGAGAAGCCAGAGATCGGCAGGCGCGCGAGTTCACGCCACAGACTTAGCACGGGATGGCCCGAACTCCGCATGGCCCGAGCAGCCGACTTCCGGTCTTCTTTTTTATCTTCCTTCGAGGAACTTGCCTTGATCTTGGACGTGACCGTGGTTCCCGACATGGTAGGGTTCATCGACATCATCTCGTCGGATTTTGCGGTTTCAGCCTTTGCTAGAACCTGGGTCTGGATGGCGCGCTGCGCCGCCTGAAGATCATCCGGTGTGAGGCCATCTTTTTCGAGGTAGGTCGTGAGTTCTACGTAGTTGGCTTTGCCACCTTTCATCCTTTCCATACCTAACAAAAACGTCGCGGCGTGGGTGTTGAACTTCGTCGCCATCCGGCACAGATCCCGGTCGATCATGGCATATGCTCTCGTTTCAAGGGCCTTGCGTTCGGCTAGGTAGCTTTCCTCGGCCTTCTTGTCCTTGGAGCTGGCGATGACCGGGAGCTCGTCAGGCTCAGCGCAACTGTTGAAGACGCCATAGAGGCTGTAGT
>JBBQDJ010000119.1:0-9426 GCA_038319595.1 Verrucomicrobiales bacterium | reverse complement strand
AGTCCGGAAAAACATTTCAGAAAGTCCGCATCCACGGGAGCCTCGATGCGGAGCAGTGCGCCGCTCCGCGGATGATGGAGCTCAAGGACCTTTGCTTGAAGCAGCATCCGCGTGCCGGTGCCGAGGATCGCACCAAGTTCGAAACTGCGCTCACGTCCGGCATAACGGAAGTCGCCGACAATCGGGAAACCGGCCTCCAGCAGGTGACGGCGGATCTGATGGAAGCGTCCGGTCGTGGGAGTCGCCTCTAGCAGCGAAAGTTCAAGTCCAGGTGCGGCGGAGAATGATCCTGCCGGCAGGACTTCCAGCCGTTTGAAAGACGTTTGCGCAGCGAGTCCGGCGTCTTCCGGGGTTTCACGCAATGGGGTCTGACAAATCCACTCCGGCGGCGCGGTCCCGCAGACAATCGCCTGATAGATCTTCACCACATGCCGCCGTTCGAATGCCTGCTGAGCGAGACCCGCTGTCGTGGCGTCGAGCGCAAAGAGCAGCACGCCAGAAGTGGGACGGTCCAGCCGATGCACCGGGAAAACCCGACGCCCGAGTTGATCGCGCAGCCGCTTCATCGCAATCCATTCCGGTCCTTCATGGTCGCGGCCGGGATGGACGATCATTCCGGCCGGCTTGTCGATCGCGACGAGCCATTCGTCCTGATAGAGAAGTTGCAGCGCGTTCATGTGCCATGCCCTCCATGGGCCTCACCGTCGGCGAAGCCGAATGTCCGCCGCACCGCCGCCATTTCCCCGGTCAGTCGTCCGCTCAGATCGCGGACAATTAGAGGGTTTTCAAGGGTCGTTGCACCGGAGAAATCCGCCGGGGCCTGACAAGCAAAGAGGGTGAAGAGCGGCTCCAACGTCTCGCGGGGAATCACCTCGCGCTGCCTAACAATTTTTAATCCCGAGGCGGTGATGCCATCGACCGCGCGCTGCCTTTGCCGCGACGGAAAACAAAGAACGAACCAACCACCCGGTGCCAAGTGACGCACCGCCGCCCGGGCATAGTCCGAGACATCGCCGCGCAGCTCGAAACGTGCATGGGCCTTCTGGGAATCCTGTGGAATCACGCCCGATCCTTCCGGAAAATAAGGCGGGCTGCCGGTGATCAAGGGAAACCGCTCGTCCAACGCGAGATCGCGCAAATCTCCCAGCGAACCATCGACACGACTGCGGATGCCGTTGAATTCGAGATTGGAAAGCAGCAATCGATAGCTGATTTCCTGAGCCTCCACACAGGTAAGTCGCGCCTCCGGTCCCATCCCCCACAGCGTGAGCAGGCCGACCGTGCCGATGCCGGTCCCGAGATCGAGATGGGCTTTCACCGGCGGTGAGACTTGGAGCGCATACCATGCGGTCAACACGTCATCGACCGAATGCCGGTGCCCGCCTTTCCGCTGGGCAATCAACCATCCTGCCGGACCTCCGGCATCATCCCAGCGCGGCGCATCGCCTGTTAGTCCGTTAGCTCCGGTCAGTGCGTCGAGAGTGATCCGTTCACCCAGCTCCCGTTCCAATCTCCACCGTTCTTCCTGCCAGTCCTGCATGTTTGAAACCGATGATAATGCCGCCCACTCCGCGCGGCGAGCACATACCACGTCCTTCCCGAACTCAAGTTCTCAATCTCCCCATCGCGTGATCATTTCCCGAACGGCGCATGATTTTACAAAACTTTAACAACATTCCCGGACTTCCCACACACTTGTTTAACAGACGGTCTTTAGAGTCGATAGCGTCACTAAAAGACATATCGCTATGAACCCAATCCTAAAAAAAGCGCTAATCGCAGCCAGTCCGCTGGTTTCCACCCAACTCCCCGCTGAACCCACGGCCACGTTCCTCAGCGTGAACCCGTCCAACGGAGCCGTCGTCGATACGCCGCGCGTCATGGTGCGCGGCAAGATCACTCATGACATCTACCCGTCCCGGCATATCATGGCGTCCATCAACGGCAGGCCGCTGGCCATCGATCCGCAGGGAAATTTCTTCGCGCCGGTCGATCTCCGCCCAGGCCGGAATGATCTCCGACTCAAGGCCATCACACCGAACCCGCGCCAGCAAACAACGGAAATCTCCGCCTACCTGGACGCTTCGATGATCTATGGCTCCGACGCCGCTCGTGCCAATGCCTTGCGGACCTTCCAAGGCGGCGCACTCAAGACCAGCGAGGGAAATCTTCTTCCCTTCAACAAGGACGGCTTTGCCAATGCGAACGACGCCCACTTTTTCGACGATGATGAATTGTTCCTCGCGGGCGACGTGCGTGCCAACGAGAACGTCGAACTCACCGCGATCCATACGCTCTTCGTTCGTGAGCACAATCAAATCGCCGCCGCGATTGCCACCTCCCATCCTGGCATGACCGACGAGCAGATCTATCAGCAGACTCGCAGGATCATCACCGCCGAGGTCCAAGTCATCACCTACCGCGAGTTCCTACCCGCGTTGCTCGGACCCAACGCGCTGCGCCGCTACAACGGCTACAATCCGAATGTGAACGCGGGGATCGCCACGGAGTTCTCCACCGCCGCCTATCGCATCGGCCATACGCTGATCAACGACGACGTCGAGTTTCTCGACAACGACGGCGAGGAAATCCTCGAAGGCATGCCACTCGCCTTCGTGTTCTTCAATCCCGAACCGGTCAAGGAGGCCGGCCCTGATCCCCTGCTGAAATACCTCGCCACCGATAACGCGCAGGAGGTGGACACCCAACTGGTCGATGGCCTGCGGGACTTTCTGTTCGGCCCTCCCGGCGCGGGTGGATTGGACCTCGCCTCGCTTAATATTCAGCGGGGTCGCGACCACGGGCTGCGAGACTATAACAGCGTTCGCATCGCCTACGGTCTGCCACCTGTGAAGAGTTTCGCACAAATCACCCGTGATCCTGGAATGCAGGCCGATCTCCTCTCGCTTTACGGTGACGTGAATTCACTCGACCTGTGGGTGGCTGGCCTTGCGGAAGATCATCTTCCCGGTTCCAGTGTCGGCCCGACTTTCCGGCGGATCATCGCCGATCAGTTCGAACGCACGCGTGATGGCGACAACCATTGGTATGAGCGCGTCTTTGCCGGGCGGCAGTTAGCAGCCATCCAAGCGACCCGTCTATCAGACATCATTCGGCGCAACACCACCATCACGAAAATCCAAGACAATGTCTTCTTCTTCGATCCTGTGAATACACTAGCTGGACTCGTGTCGAGAACCGGAAATCTCCCTGCAGACCTCTTCCAAGGACCCATTTCAGGCAATCCCATCCCTGCGCTGGACGGCTTTGGCAACAACGTCATGCATCCCACCTGGGGAAGCGCGGGGGCCGATCTCCTGAGGTTCTCACCCGCCGCCTACGCGGATGGCATCTCCTCGCCATCAGGAGCGGATCGACCCGGTGCCCGCCTCATCAGCAATACAGTTTCCATCCTGACCACGCCATTTTCTAACGACCGCATGCTCTCCAGTTGGGTCTACGGCTGGGGCCAGTTCATCGACCACGATCTCGGCCTAACCACCACCGGTGACGAAGCGTTCAACATCAACGTGCCCCAAGGCGATCCGTCATTTGACCCAACGGCCACCGGCACGATGGTCATCCCACTCAACCGCTCGAATAGCAACCTCACCACCGGCTCCAGCTCCGCCGGAGTCTCACAGCGGGCCATCAGCATCACGTTCAAGCCGCGCTCCAAGCGGCCTTGAAATTCCTGCAAACTAACAACAGGGGCGGTCGAAGGATCGCCCCTGTTTTCTCATACCACCTTCTTCACATACATCGCCTTCAGCGCGATCGAGAGGCCGTCCATCTTACAATCAATCTCATGATCTCCATCAACGAGGCGGATGGGTTTGGATTTTGTGCCGACCTTGAGAACCTGCGATGAACCTTTTAATTTCAAATCTTTGATCATGGCGACGACATCGCCGTTGGCGAGGACATTGCCATAGGCGTCTTTGACGATCCGATCTCCAGAAGGCGCGTCAGGCTCAGTCTGGTGAAACCACTCATGTCCGCAGGTCACGCACTCGTGGCGATCCGAGTGGATCAGGACGTCCGTCATTTCGCACATCGGGCAGGCAATTTCATTCATCGGCAGCCAGCAAGGGCCACGGACTGGAGGAATTCAAGCCTTCAGTGACTCACGGTCTAACGACGGAAAATTTTCCAATGCCGCGGGAGTTCCCAGGATTGGAGTTGGGTCGAAGCTGCGGATTTCAGCGCGTCGAGCGTGATCCCATCCATCAGCTCAACTTCTGCGGCGATTTCCTCGAAGCGCTCCGGATCATTGCTAGAAACGCCGTGAACGTGAATCCGCCTGACCAGCCCGGTGGCGGTGATGGCCGCTTCCACTTTCGCCGGGCTAACCTTCCTTCCGGCGACGTTGATGGCTCCTCCGAGAGTGCCGATGAGATGGATACGCCCGGAGGGATCGATCTGACCGAGATCCCGCGTGAGATAAACTCCGTTTCCTAACACGTCATCCGGTCGCGGGGCGTCATAACAGGTCGCCACGCTGTCGCTGCGAACCATGATCCGGCCATCGCCAGTGATGGTGACTTCGACTCCGGGTAGAGCTGTGCCCAAGTCATCCGCAGACTCGCGGAGGGTGTCCGAGCGATCGAAGGAAATACCACCGCATTCGCTGGCCCCGTAGAAATTGCGGATTTTCAGACCGGAGCCGGCGAGCACATCGGCCTCAAGCGAGAGCGCCAACGGAGCCCCGGCGGAAATCGCGAGTGTGATGGGTGCGCCTTTAAGAATCCCGGCGCGGTGCCAAGCCCGCCACATCGAAGGCACGGCGGGGACGACAAGAGCGGCATGACATTTAAAAATTTCCTCGATCACCCGGGGAAAGGGAACCGGAGCCAGATGGACCGGCACGCCATGCAGGAGTAGCGGCAGGACCACGTTGGAAAACCCGTAGGAATGGGCCAGTGAAATGACCGCGAGATTCGGCGTGGCGGCGTGAAGGCCCATCGCGCTGACGATGCGGTCGCCATCGGCGGCGACTTGCGGGCCGGTGAGAAAAATCCCGCGCGGGATGCCGCTGGCGCCCGGGGTGTATTTTACCAGACAGGTTCCCTGCGGCGGCGGGCAATGGAGGACCGGCTCCGGAGCGTCGCGTTCAACCGGGATCACCGCTTGGCCATCCCGCCAAGCCCGGAGGATTTCCACGAAAAATGCGATGCTCCCGGCGCGGGCAATGACGGGCGACGTGGCTTGCGGAGTCAACTTCACCGCGGCCGCAAGCTCCGCAAACGTGACGATCTGGTCCCCATCAAAAATGGCGGGGAGGTCGGCGTGGCGGCGGGCGGTTTCTAACCAACGAGGATACGGCATTTGACAAGGTGCGTGTGCGTGCCTAGCTACGGCCTACCCCGTCTGACGAGCCTTAACTGCTCCCGACTTCCCGTGGCTTATTTTTCCGATGCTCCCCTGCCCTCACCTCACCGCCCGGTGGTGGTGACGGGAACCGGCATCATCTCGCCGATGGGCCTCGGTTGGGCGGAAAATCTGGCGGGCTTCCGTGCGGGGCAGACCGCCTTTTCACCGGTGACGTTATTTGATGTTTCCCGGCAACGGGTCGGCACGGCAGGACAAGCGGATTTACCCGACCACGCGCCGGACGGTTCGATTTCCCGCAAGGCCTGGTCGCGGATGGACCGCGGCACCCGTCTCGCTTGGTGGGCGGCGCGAGAGGCGATGCGACAAGCCGGACTAACAGGCGGAGAAATGCCGCTGATGATCGGCACCTCCGCCGCCGCCATGCCCATCGGTGAGGAGTATTTCAAACAGGCACTCGCCACCACCCATGGCCGCGCCAAGCAGCTCCGGCGGGTAGAAATGTATCAGGCGCAGCGGCAAATGACGGACATGGCCCGCGAACTCGGCGTGACCGGACCGCTGCGGATCATTTCCAATGCCTGTGCCTCCGGCGCGAACGCCATCGGTCATGCCTTCCACCTGGTGCGCTCCGGCCGGGCGGACCGGGTGCTGGCGGGTGGCTACGACGCACTGTGCCAGTTAGTTTTCTGCGGCTTCGACGCCTTGCAAGCGCTCAGCCCAAGCGGCATTCCCCGGCCTTTCGATGCGGCGCGCGATGGACTGGCGCTGGGCGAAGGCGCGGGATTCGTGGTGGTGGAATCCGCGGCCTCGGCGAATGCCCGCGGCCCTCGGGTGATCGCGGAAATCCTCGGCTACGGCGCGGCGACCGACGTCCATCACCTCACGCAGCCGAATCCCTCCGGCGCTGCCGCGTTGGCGACGATGCAGGCCGCATGCAAAATGGCGGGAATTTCCCCCGCGCAGATCGACTACCTCAATTCCCACGGCACCGGCACGCCGCTCAACGACATCGCCGAGGGAAATGCCATCCAAGCCTGGGCGGGCGAGGCGGTGGGGAAAATCAGGGTGAGCTCTACCAAGTCCGCGATTGGCCACTTGTTAGGCGCGGCGGGCGCGGTGGAATCGGTGATCAGCCTGATGGCGCTGGAGGAGCAATTTCTCCCCGCCAGTCTCGGCGTCCGGGAGGCGGATGCGGTGTGCACCTTTGATCTCGTTAGAGAACCGCGCGAGGCCGTGATCCGCCGGGTCTTGACCAACTCGTTCGGCTTCGGTGGAGCAAATGCGACGCTGATCTTCGGCAAGGAGGGGATCGCGTGAGCATCGCCATCACCGGGACCGGAGCGGTTTCTCCCGCCGGCTGGGGGGTGGCGGCGTTGCTGGACGCCGTGGTCTCCGCAAGGCCGATTCCCCCCTCCCTGTTAGAACGAATGTCCGGTGAAACGCGGCTCCAAACGCCGGTTTTGCGGGTGCCTGCGGACGGCGCCACCACCCCGAAGTTCGCACGGCTCAGGCGGACGAGTCCGCTTTCGAAGTTCGCCGCCGCTGCGGTGGCCGAGGCACTCGGCGATGCCCGACTGGCCGGGATCGCGGCAGGAACTCTCCGCGTCGGTGTGGTTTTCACCCTCACTAACGGTTGTGTGAATTACTCGAACCGCTTCTTCGGCGAGGCACTGGCCGATCCAGCGATGGCGAGCCCAATCCTGTTTCCGGAAACCGTTTTCAACGCCCCTTCGAGCCACCTTTCCGCGATGATCGGGAGCAGTTCTCTCAACGACACGCTGATCGCCGACAGCACAGGATTTTTCAGCGGCATCGACCTCGCAGTGGAATGGATCCAACGCGGTGAGGTCGATGGCTGTCTGGTGGTTTCTGCGGAAGAGATCGACTGGCTGAGCGCCGAGGGACTGTGTTACTATTCCGGCGATTACCTGCCATCCGAGGGAGCCGCCGCGATCTATCTGGAGGCCACGGCCGGACCGGCACGCTTGCTCCGCCTTCCAGATCCGATTTCACTTACCACTAACAGCCGCACGCAGGCCGCGCGGAGAATTCGCGAACTGCTTGCGCCGGAGGATGACGGCTGGACCCTGCTCATCGACGGCCGTGCGGGCATCGAACGTTATGACCGCCCAGAAACTGCGGCATGGTCGGACTGGCAAGGTCCGCGCTGGTCACCGCGCAAGGTGTTAGGCGAAGGCATGGGCGTTTCGTCGGCGTTTCAGATCGTCGCCGCCGTGGCAGCCTTGAAAGCCGGCTTGTGCCGGAAAGCGGTGGTCTCGGCCGTGGGCGCGAACCAGCAGGCCGCCGGGATTTTGCTAGAGAGCCGGAATGCTTAGCTGGCCGGCGGATTGCGGCTCATGGTCTTGTAGTGGCCATCCTCACAAGCCCGGACGACTCCTTCCGCATAGCTTTTTAGTTTGTCCCAAACCTGCCGGATGGCGACGGCCTCCTCGGTGCTGACGGAGTGGTCGTCAGCCGCATTGGAGATTTCATTGAGCAGATCCGAGAATTGGCCGATGATCTCCTGGGTGGCAGGCAGGATGTGATTTTTCTGATGCCCCGAGACGTCGGGATCCTTGACGAAGTGCCCGCCCTGTTGGCGGCACAGCCAATCGACAATGCCATTGTCGCCACTGAGTTCGATGATCTGGAGCAAGCGGTCCAAGGGATTCTTGCTGCCAGAGCTGAAATCACTCGGTTTCTCCGCCCATTTGTAAACGAGCGAAAGCGAAACTCCGAGATCCGCAGCAACGGCCTTCGGGGTGGTCTTGCGCAACGCCCGTTTCAATACTTCATGGCTCTCCATGGCGCGATGCTGCCAAGGTCCGTAGCATTTGGAAAGCCTGCAAATCGCCCGGCCTGCCGGAACCGACGCCCCAGGCGGTTGTCATTCCTCCTCGTCGGGCGCCAGCGGTTTTTCCACGACGATGACCTTAGTCTTGGCCCATTCGTCACCGAGCCGACGACCACGGGCTGGAGTTTCCTCACGCGTGAGCAGGATCCAGAGCTCCAGCAGTTGAAAAAACGGGATGATCAGGACACCACCGCGGATTAGCGAGGCTTCCCAGTTTCCGGTCAGTGGCTTGCCATCCAGCGTGACGGCCCGGAGGTTCATCGCCTTTTTCCCGACGCTCTGCCCGCCAAGGAACGGCAGCGAATCGCGGGTCACGATATAGGCAAATCCCACCAACCACGCCAATTTGTGAGCGAACTCCGGCAAGATAAAGTTCAGGCCGATGATCACGCCCACGGCCACAACGAGGTCCACGATCATCGCGACGGCCCGCGTGTTGAAGGGCGCATGACCACCGATCGAAGGAGCATCGTCATCGGCTTCGTCGCCGGTGCGGATTTTCACTTTCACCGCGCCATCCTTGAGCGGAGGCGGGCTGGCGCTGGGAGGACGCTCTAACGAGGGTTCCGGAGCCACCTTCGGCTGCGGCAGATCGGGCGGGCGGACGGCTTGCTGTGCGAGTCTCGCTGATTTGGCGTCCAGGATTTCTTCCGGTTTTTGATCCATGATGGTGAGTGCTTCGATACCACCATTCCGGCAAAGGTCGAGGCGGATCTGACTCGAAGCAGAGCCGGCCGGCGATCATCCGCCTCGACCTTTCCCATAAGCGCCCCCCCAAATACCATCTGAAGACTCTCGCCGTCGTATTCCATGCGTGTCATCGTTCACTAATCGATGACACCTATGAACCCGCCGTAGCAAATGCCTACGCATGGCGCTTATGACCACGCTCACCCTGCCGAGCATTGGAAGTCAAATTCAGCTACGGCGAGTCGATTGGATTGTTGAGGTCGCTATCGAGGTCGTGAGTTTCTTCCAAGCGTCCCGGGTGGCAGCGGGTGTGGACTTCGCGCAGGAGGAGCTACCGAGGGACTCGATCCCAATCACGAGATCCTCCACGGCAATCTGAAAATTTGAATTATCTAGGACCGACCCTGTTTACGTCGCTTTCCTCTCCGTTCACCACCACCGATTTGTAACGGCCTTGGAAAACGTGCCCGTGCCGCTGCCGCCGCAGGTTCCAAGCCTGTGAGTAAACCCCGAGCATCCATTTCATCCCAACCACTAGATTCGGCTCC
>JBBQDJ010000118.1:0-9439 GCA_038319595.1 Verrucomicrobiales bacterium | reverse complement strand
ATCGGCACCCATGCCGCGGAAGAGGCGCTCGAGATTTTCCGGAAGTCCGCCGCCGGTGATGTGGGACATCGCTTTGGGCTTCACCCCGGATTTTTTCAAATCGCGGGTGACATCGTGATAGAGACGAGTGGGTTTGAGCCAAGCGTGGAGTTCCTCATCGGTGACTTCGCCGGGAAATTCGTTGAGCACGCGGCGGACCAGCGACCAGCCGTTGGCGTGAATGCTGTCTGACGCGTAGCCGATAAGAACATCGCCGACGGCCACGGTAGTGGGATCGATGAGGTCGGGTTTCTCCGCACAACCGATGCAGAAGCCGGAAAGCTCGATCACGTCGACGGGGACGATACCGGGCATTTCAGCGGTTTCGCCACCGGCGAGAATGCAGTCGCAGGCCTCCAAGTAATCGGCCATGCCGGAAATCAGGCGGGTGATCTTCTCCTCATGCAGCGCCGCGATGCCGATGTAATCGAGGAAAAGCAGCGCGTCGCCGCCCGTGGTGAGAATGTCGTTGACGCTCATAGCGACGAGATCCTTGCCCGCCGTTTCGAGGAGATCGTGTTCCAAAAGTAGCTCCAGCTTGGTCCCGACGCCGTCGCAACCGGTCATCATGACGGGCTCCTTGTAGCTGCTCAGATCGTAGCAAGCGGCGAAAAGCCCGAAAGCCCCCCACAGCTTGCGCGTTTGTTGAGTTCTGCGCACATGAGTGCCGATATCGCCCACGAGAGCGGCCGCTTTTCGCGTGTCCACTCCTGCCTGTTGGTAAGTTAGCTTGCCCGCCATATTCCGCTGCGGGAGTTCTACAAGCCACTCTCTTCGCGTCACGAAGAAAAAATCTCTGGTTTGCGGATCTCCCCGCAAACCCATGAAAACCCTTGTTTTAAAAGAGATTCTAATCGTTTGGGCAAATTGTTTTTAAAAAACTGACACATGAAGCCTGAAAATGTTCAAAAAAAGATTGCCAACCTAAGATGATTATTTTAGATGTCGGAAAGGTTAGCGAAGCGGATATTTAAGACATCTTGACAATTCGCCCGATTAGCTTAGAACCGCAACGAATTCGAAATTCAATCTGATGAAACATCCAGCCCCATCCATCCATCTCGACTCCGGTCTGGAAATTGGCTACGGCAGCCCCCTCGCCCGATTCGGTGAAGAGGTGACGCTCACCAGTGGCACTCATTTCCTCCTCGCCCGCAATGGCCGAGGCAAGACCACGCTCCTCCGCACCTTGGCCGGCACCTTAAGTCCGGTTTCCGGGAAGTTCCGTTCGGAAGGCTTCCTTCAATACCTTCCCGAGGACCTCCGCTTCGATGCGGAGATCACTCCAGCGATGGTATTCCGGATGTTGCTGCCGAAAGCCCGCTTTCAACAAGCCATTCAACTGGCCGATCGCATCGAGCTGGACGTGAAAAAGCCCTACGGTCGCCTGTCCACCGGCAACCGGCGCAAAACCAGTCTGATCATGGCGGAGTTTTCCGTAAAGTCGGACAAGGGAAACATCCTTCTTCTTGATGAACCGTTCAGCGGCTTGGACGCCTTTGCCCGCCAAGCGTTTGAGGAAATCTGGAAGGAATCCTCCGCCAACGTGCTGCGCCTCGTCAGCTGCCATCCCGACTATGATGCGATGGAAATGCCCAGTGCGCTGATGATCGAAGGCCAGACCGCCCGCCATCTCAATGAGCAAGGGCAGACCTGGAGCGTCCTGAAGAATCAAATGAACTGACACCTAGAACTCACCCTGCCAAAGCCATGAGACTTTTCCGACTTACATTTGCCACGATTTTCCAGCGTAAAGCTTGGGTGATCTGTGCTCTTGCAGTATCGGTCTTGCCGTTTGCACTGCCGATGCTTTCCAGCGCCACCGAGAAGCCGATTCTCGTGCAGCCCGCTCGTATCCTCGCTGCTTGGAGCATCCTCTGGATCTGCACCCTGCTCTGGGGGCTTTTCACCGCCGCCAAAGAGGGGGAAACGAACGCCAAGTCCGGCGTCGGCGAGTATTTCCAAACCACCGGCATCTCGCCCACCCGTCAATTGTTTGAAATCTGGCTCGCCGTGGTCTGCTTCATCGCCCCGCTCGCGATTATCACGGGACTGATCTCCCAGTTCGGTGCCGCGCCGTCCGATGCGGTGGAGCGCTCGATGTGGTGGGTGCTGAACCTTCAATACACGGCGCTTTTCCTACTGGTGACCACGCCTCTGTTGGCCTTGTCGACCGCGATCGCTTCCCGCTTCGGTGGCATCACCGGCTTCACGGTCACCCTGCTCATCGCTATCTACGGACTCTACGGTGTCGGCTACATCGAGCACATGCTGAAGCTTGAGGAAAATCCGGTCCTTCGCGGGCTGTGGGTTTATTCACCCCATTACAGCTTTGCGGATCTCACCCAGCGCTTGCTCTTCAAGCGGGGTTCCCTTCCCAGCGATGGCTTCTGGAACATGACGCTCTATTTCGCCGGAATCCTTGGAGTCTATCTCGGACTGTCCCGCCTGACCTTCCGCACCAAGGTCTCCGCCTGAATCATCAAATTTTAAATTTTCATCCCATGTCACGCAAGTCCACCAACGCAATATCCTTCTGTCTGATCGGCAGCGGCGTGTTCGCCTGGGCGTTTGCCGGAAGGCCGCTGGTCGCGAATCCTGATTTGAAAGTGCCGCTCAATCCCATGGGGATCAACGGCAGCCCCTATGGTGAGGTTCTCGCCATGGCGATGCAGGGGCCGATCGAAACCTATTTCCACGGCGCCATGGGCACTGGTGTCCATCATCACAAGGATGGCGATTCCTGCATGAATTGCGAGGGAACTGCCCCTGCCACTAACCCTGCTGCCACCACCGCGATTAATCTAACTGGTCCCAAAATCTTCAAGGCTCCGGAACCGGAAGCAAAATCTGCTGTTGTCGCCAAATCGAGTCCCAATCTATCAGCCCGCTTCGAGGGTTTCCTCGCCTCGCTGAACAATCTTGAGACGATCAGCACCAATCCCAAGGCGCCGAGCGAGGCCCACAAGCTCTATCTCCGCCGCCAGACCGAGGACAAACTGCGCTTCGCCTACAACCTCGATCCTTCTCACTACGGGAACTACAATTCCCTCAACCTCTTCCTCTCGGAAGGCATCGGCACTTACCCAGGGTTGAACGCCTCGGTCGCACAACTCGCAGAGGACACCATTCAATACTGCCTCAAGCAGGACCATGACCCGCGCCCGGTCCTTACCGCAGCGGCGGCGGCGACGAACATCCTGCAGTTCATGTTCGCCGATCAGCATGAGGAGAAAATGAAGTTCAACACCACTCAAATGCGCCAGGTGTTAGGGGTTCTCGACCACTGCCTCTCCCGCTACGACGCCCTCGCCACGGAGTGGAACGAATCGAAGCAATGGGACTTGATTTCACCTCAACGCATCTCCGAGTGCGAGGACCGCTACACTTTCATCTGCAAAATCCGCGAAGCTTGCGAAAAAACCATCTTCCGCCTGGAGGACCACCGCCAGCCCCAAGCGTCGAACTAAGTCTTCATTTCAGCTTCTCAGCTTTTCAAAATTTCAGCCTTTACCAAAAAATGTCCGTTTATCCTGCCATCATCGAACCACCGCCACTTCCGGGTTATGCCCCGGCAGCTGCGCCGGCGCGGTTCATGGCAGGGATGCTGGGCCCGGATCTGCTAGGAATCATCTTCCGGGTGTGTCGCGAGCTTCGCGTGTCGGACATTCAGATGCGTGCCGACCGGCCGGTCTATATCCATACTAACAAGGGTATGGAGAAGCTCGATTTCCTCGGCATCCTCTCCGCTGCTCACATGAACGAGATCCTTAAGGAACTCATCACTAACCGGGAGAGCGGCAGTCACGGCTTCGGCCAAGAGCAAGGCATGGCCACGCGGGTGGAGGAAAAAATCCGCCTCGCCATCGCCGATTTCTCGGAGCGTCGCGTCGCCGACTTCTCCTGCGACGGCATTCCCATGGGCAACGACGGCGAGCGCTCCGGCCGCCTGCGGATCCAGGCTCACCTCAGTTCTTCTGGTCTCGGCGTCACCTGCCGGATTCTCAACGATTTCATTCCTGAACTGGAGTCGTTAGGCATTGATCCGGACACCACGGACACCCTACGCCACGGAGTTCTCAAGCGCGCCGGACTCTGCCTCGTCACCGGGCCGACCGGATCCGGGAAATCAACGACTCTTGCATCATTGATTGACTGGGCGCGCCGCCATCATCCCAAGCACATCGTCACCGTCGAGGATCCCATCGAGTATCAGTATCCGGACGATATGGATGATCCAGACTATCCGGGGCATCGGATCCCTTCTCCCAGTATCGTCACCCAACAGGAAGTCGGCCGTGATGTACACTCCTACCGCCAGGGTCTCAAGGACGTCCTGCGGAAAGCTCCCCATATCATTCTGCTAGGTGAAATCCGGGATCGTGAAGCGATGGAAACCTGCATGGAGGCTGCACAGACAGGTCACCTTGTCTTATCGACCCTGCACACCACCGGTGCGGTCAAGACCATTGGTCGGATCCTCGAAATGTATCCGAAAGAGAACCACACCTCCATCCTCAGCCGACTCTCGGAAATTCTCATTTTCATCCACTCGCAAGGTTTGCTCAACGGCGCTAACCGCAGAGTTCTCACCTACGAATTTCTCCAAAATAATGACGATGCTGTCTCCAGCGCCATCGCTAACTACGACGGCGGAGCCCGCTCGCTCGAGGATGTGATCCGCCGCGCCGGCAACATCGAGTGGGACAAGAATCTCCAGCGCCTGCTTGGCCAAGGTCTCATCACCCAGGAAACTTTCCAGAACTCAAAAATGAATAAGAACGACGATGGCGATGACTGAAAAACTACGCGATCACGTAATAGTAAATCATCAATAACCGTGAATAATCCTAGTTAGTTGATAGCAACCCTATCCCAACTCCTTTTTAAATAAACCAGCCCAACACCGGCTAACAACCATTTTCCGAGACTGCCCCACGAAATTGAAGAACTCAGAATCCTCCTCCTTCAAAAGGCTTTCTCACTAAGACAAAAAACAAACACACCCAAATAAAAAATAGAAAATAACACACTATGAAACTGACCAACACCCACAGCATGAAAGCAAAGTCCGGCATGACCCTCCTCGAATTGACGGTCGTCATCCTCGTCTTGCTTTCCCTCATCTCGATCCTCTTCGTCGGCGCACGTGCCTGGAAGAAAGGTTCGGACCGTTCCGCTAACATCATGAATATCCGCAATGCGCAACAAGCGCTTCGCGGCCATCAGAACACCCGCGGATTCCTTGCGACCGATACGATCATCGCCGCCGACATCGTCGGTGCGAACGGATACCTCAAGTCGGTTACCTGCCCGGTGACGGATGTGACTGGAACTCCAATTGTCTACACCTACGGCCCAACGTATGGCGTCCCAGGTGTCCTTTGGATCACCAACGCCAACCTCGGTTCAACCGTCGATGGTGAGTGGTTCTACACCCCTGCGGACACTATTGCCAAAACCAGCGATTGGTGATCCGATTCCCATCTTTCTCTAACGAAAGATGAAAAATCCCCGGGTCCGCCTGCCTTGCGCAGGCGGACCCCTTCCTGAACAAACGTGATTCGAAACAACACCCCATGAAAACGTCCCACACCCCATATACCAAAGCAAAGTCCGGAATGACGCTCATCGAGCTGACCGTCGTCATCCTCGTCTTGCTTTCACTCATCTCCATCCTATTCATCGGCGCGAAAGCGTGGAAACAAGGATCAGACCGTGCCGCCAACGTCATGAACCTGCGGAACGTGCAAGTCGCCGTCCGTGGCCATGCCGCCATGAACGACATTCCGCAAGCAGACGCCAGCGTCACCCCTGCCATCGTCGGTGGAGCCGTGCTTCGCACGGTCATCTTCGGCGCAGCTGATGACGGAGTCGGCGGTTACCTCCGCTTCCCCGCGACCGTTGCCACCGTCAGCTACACCACCCCGTCGCCGATCAACACGGCCGTCGGTACTCTGTATCTGGTTGCCAGCGCCACCGGTCTGACGGGTGCCGCCTACGGCCCCAAGACCGGCTCCACTGCCGACTGGTAAACGCCCGACTCTGACGACCTGTTGACAGGTCTTTACTCAACGGTCCGCCTGCCCATGGCGGGCGGATCGTTTCTACTCCAAGTCCCTATCGTTTCCGGATCACCCCCCGTCCGCCATGCACTCTCTTACCTTTAAGTCCCTTGGCCACGTTTCAACATCCGGCATCGCTGAACGCTCTCAAGCAGTTCGGCCAGGCATGTGCGATCCTGCGCACCACTTCCCGCGCCACGAATCCCGCGTGGTTTCAGAGCGCACTTGATCTGAACTTCCAGTTCCACCTCCGGGTGGACGGAGCCAGCATCACCACTTTCTATCACGACTGCAAGAAGGCCCAGTGGACCAACGGCCCCACTCTGACGGATGAGGTGCTGCATGACACCGGCAGGCTTGAGGCGGTGGTCGCCGAGGTGCTACGGCAGGCCCGTGCGAATGGGGCCACCTCCCTCGGTGCGATTCTCCACATCGCCGACGAGTTCTCCACCACCGAGCTCAAGCCGGAACTCGACAATCCAGCTTCGCTTCCCGACCTCAGAGACACGGCGACGAGCAATCCGGGGGCGATTCTTGCGGACGCCTCCATTCAAGTGGACCAGTCTTCCTGGCGGGTGATTCCCTATCCAGCCGCCGGCAGCGAGGTGATTGGCTCGACCATCACCGTTTCGAAACAATATGCCCCGCTCATCGCGACCCTTCGCGAAGCAGGTGAGAAAGAGAATTTTCCGGTGGTCACTCATGCCTTGAGCGCCCCGCTGGTCGCCATCATGGGGCTAAACCGGGTGCTGGAGCCTACGCCGGGCAAACCTTTCGTGGCCATCCTGCAATATCCGTGGTTCACCGCACTGGCATTCTTCAACGAGTATGCCGACCTCCGCCTCATCCGCACGCTCCAGCACCGCGGCCTCCGGCGTCCCACCAACTTCCGCAACGCACTGGCCACCACCAACGCCTCGCTGGAATTCATCGACCCGGACCTGTTCCTGCTCCCTCTGGGCGCCCAAGTGGACACCACGCTGGATTCGGATCTCCGGATCACC
This sequence comes from Verrucomicrobiales bacterium, assembly GCA_038319595.1. Classification (GTDB taxonomy): domain Bacteria; phylum Verrucomicrobiota; class Verrucomicrobiia; order Verrucomicrobiales; family Akkermansiaceae; genus Luteolibacter. Next base: position 2,331 of record JBBQDJ010000118.1, on the reverse strand, counting down.
TTTACCACTTGCCGGGTGGAGGTCGTCTCGCAGATACCGGTAGATGGCATTCCAAGCTGGTGCCCGGAACCCGCGATTTCCTCCGTCCCGGCGGTGGCTGGCAGCCCGACCATCAGCAGTCATACCTTCTCCATCCTCGCCGACGACAAATGGGCACTGCAGAATTTCCTGCCAACTCCCAAGGAGGTCCATGAGATTTTTCCCAGCCGTTCGGAAATGCAGATGCTCAGGGTATTCCAGCTGGCCCGGGTGGCGGTCTTCGCCATCGCGGCGCTGTGCATCGTTTACTTTGGCTTCGGTGTGGTGGATCTGGTCCGCCGCCCGGAATGGGCGTTTGATCCGAGTCAGGCCGAGCAGACTAAGGGGCGCTTGGGGAAACTCGGCATCGAACGAAAAAAGGCCGAGCACTGGAACAATTTGTTAGAAGACCGGTCCAAAGCTTGGACCTGCATGGAATCACTCTCACGCATGTGCCCGGAAAACGGTGGAATGCTGGTGAAAAGCTATACCTACTCCGCCAAACCGGAAAACACGCCCGGCGCGGCAGCGGTAGGATTCAACAAGGAATGGCGAATCACCGGCTTTGCGCGTGATGAGGCCCTCGACTATCTGAACACGCTCAATACCCGAGAGGGGATTTCCGCTCACTTCAGCGAAATCGCCCGCCTCACCGGTAACAATTCCTTCAATCCGAACATGGGAAACCGCAATCTCGTGGTGAACGTTCGCACCCAAGAGAACGGCACCTTCAGGCCCGTGCCGCCGGAAGCCGCCAACACCGCGGATGAATCGACCTATCCGTTCACCTTCGACCTTGTCATCACCCAGCGCTTTGAAGCCACCGACCCACTTGCGCTAACCGTCGCCAAGGCTCCCTGAATCATGCACCTCTACCGTCAGCCCATCGTCTTGTTCGGAATCGTCGCTCCTGTTGCCATCTCGGCGGCACTCGTCGGTTTAGGTTTCATGCTCAAATCCAAGATGGTCGACTCTTTCGATAACAAATTGAAGAGCTACAAGACCTACGAAATCAGCCGCATGGCCGGGTTACAAATCGAGGCCCAGGTTTCCCGCGAGCGCCTGAATGTCGAGCGCTGGAACACCCAGTTAGGGCAGGAAACTGCCAGTGAGGTCACCACCAATCTGCGGGAAATTTCCGAGCATCTGCCGCCCAAGGAAATCCAGCAGACCGCTTTCGAACGGCCCAATGGCAAGGGTGCGTTCGGTGGTGCCGTCGCACAGAACTCCTCCCAAGTCCGAATCGCATTCCGGGGCACGTTCCGCACCATGCAACGGGCTTTCCTGGAGCTGGAATCACGGATGCCCAAGCTTCAACTTCAGGATCTGAAAATCGATCCCAGCTCGTCTTCGTCGTCGCTTCTGAACTTCCAAGTCACCTACTCCGCATGGGAAAACTAACCATGGCGGCGGTTGCCTACCGCCTGTCCAAGTCCCAGTCCATCCGCATGAAACAAAACCAAACCATCAAAGCCGGAAAACCTAGCCCCATCGCCGGAGCTGGTGGAAGCGGCACGCTGTCGGCATCCGGATTCATGGTTGCTCTCGTGATGATGCTTCAGATTTGCGCGACTTCCTCCACAAGCGCCCAGGCCGCCGCGAATTTCGATCCGAAAACACTCAGTCCCGAGGCACCTGTCGCCAAGGAGGAGAAACCCGCAAAGCCGCTCGTCACAGAGGTGGCACCCATCATCACCACGCCTTCGCGACAAGTGGGACCTAACGAGTTGGAGGCCTACCTGTCATCGCTCTCCTCGGTCTTCGTCAGTCGCGGACGCACCCTGGATCCGTTCGGAATGCCGCAGGATCCGGACGCGAAGCCGGTGGTCAAGGCACCGGTCCCGGGAGCGATCAAGCGTCCCACCCAGATCCAAGCGACTCCGTTTCCCGAGATCGTCCAGAAGATCGTCGTCACCACCATCATGCCGGGTGAAAAGCGCTTTCTGGTAGGGACCCGTTCCTTCAAGCAAGGCGAGCAGATGCCGCTCTCATTCCGCGGTAAACTGATCCCGGTGCAAATCACCGAGGTGACTTCCCAGCAGATCTCCTTCAAAAACCTTGAAAGCGGCGAGATGGCCTCGCGCAAACTCGACATGCTGCCCGTGGGCATGACACCTGGTAGCCGCGGAATTTCCGCTCCAGGCATGACTGCGGACCGTCCGAACGCACCGATTGAACTCGAATCCAGCGAGACCGCGCCTTGAAAATCTACCTAACGTCCGACTCCTCATCACGATTATGAAAGCTGCGAACTTCCTCTCCATCTCCGCCGCCCTCTTGGCCACGGGACTACTCCATGCCCAAACTCCGGGC
>JBBQDJ010000117.1:0-9456 GCA_038319595.1 Verrucomicrobiales bacterium | reverse complement strand
CGTCCCGCAGACCTTCGCCGATGTCCACAAGGCAAAGAACCTGCTCGGCTGGGAACCGCGGACGCCCTTGGCCGAGGGCCTAGCGAACTACGCGGAGTGGGCGCTGCAGCAGTAAGGGCGTCCTGTCTCTGGACTGCTGAGACATGTCACAGCTTTCCACTGGCTGACAGGTCGGCCAGTGCCAGAGCTCCGACTTGTCGGAGCGGTCGATCCCGAGCCTGAGATTTTGCTTACATTCCACCCCTCTCCCGTGCGATTCATGGCGCCTCGCGATCCGATGGATACCAAGCTGATTTTCTGCATGAAATGGGGGACCGTTTACGATGCCCGGTACGTCAATATCCTGCACGCCATGGTCGCGCGGAACATCACCGGGCCGTGTAAGGTCGTTTGTTTCACCGATGATTCCAGCGGCATCCGGCCCGAGGTCGATTGCCGTCCACTGCCACCGCTCGGCTGCGAAATCCCGCCGGATGTGCCGGGGAAATGGCCAAAAGTCGCGCTCTGGAGCGCCGAGCTGGACGGCCTCAAAGGCACTGCCCTTTTCATCGATCTCGACTCGGTGATTGTCGGAAACATCGACGACTATTTCACCTATGGCGATCCGCAGGACGTCATCACCGCGCGCAACTGGGTGCGTGTTTTCACCAAGACCGGGCAGACGTCCGTGTTCCGATTTCCCGTCGGCGGGCACCCCTACATGTTGGAAAACCTCCAGAAGGATCCGGCCAATCTCTCGCGCAAATACCAGTTCGAGCAAAACTACGTCACCGCCGGCATCCGCGGCGGGATCAAATTCTGGCCGCCGGGGTGGACCAAGCACTTCGGCCTGCACTCGATGGGGCCGTGGCCGTTGCGCTACCTCCGGCCAGCAGTCCTGCCAAAAGGCGTAAAAATCGTCACCTTTCCCGGCAGCCCGAAACCACCCGATGCCATCCTCGGCCGCTGGTCCAGACACACCGAGCCCCGCAGCCCGATGGAGCAGCTCCGCTGGGTTTGGGGGAACCGTAAAACCCAGAAAAAATGGCGTCGGCACCTCGCCCGCTACGTGATGCCTTCGCAGTGGGTCGCCGAGCATTGGAGGGAATGAAAAATCCAACCCCATGACCTTCGACACCACCTCGCCTTGGGGCACCTGGAAACCCAAAGGAGCCGCCGCGCTCGCTTTGAAAATCATCGATCTTCTGCCGACCGGCGGACTCTTCCGCAAGCTCGCGTTCCTCCTGCGCAAGCCGGTGAAAAACAGCGGCCAGGAAGTTTACGATCGCGAAATCTGGGGCCTCAAACTGCGCCTCGCCGCCCGCGGCAACCTCACGGAACAACGCTGGCTGACGATGGCGAATTTCCACGACACCCCTGAACGCGAGGCCCTGCGCCGGGCACTGCGTCCCGGTGCGGTCTTTCTCGACATCGGCGCGAATGCCGGTTTCTACACCTTTTGGGCACTCTCGCAGCGCCATGCCGACCTGCGCGTGATCGCCGTCGAGCCGACCGAAGTCATGCTCGAACGCATGCGCTACAATCTAGCAGCGAACCACCTAACATCTTCCGTCACTCTCTTCCCCTGCGCCGTCACGCCGACGGCCTGCGAGGTCGTCATCGAGGAACACGCGGGCAATGTGGGCCAGACCGCTGTCCGCGCGGAGGGCGCCGGCCGCCGGGTGCCCGGACGTCCGCTGCTGGACCTTCTGTTGGAAGCCGGAGTCGGGCGGGTGGACGCGATGAAAATCGACATCGAAGGATTCGAAGTCCCGGTGCTGGAGGCGTTTTTCAACGCCGCCCCGCGCACGCTCTGGCCGCGCTTCGTCATCGGCGAGATCGTCGGCGAAGGCGGTGAACCACTCAAGCGCCTGCTGATTTCCCGCGGCTACCAGCTCGACCGCTGTACGAAAATGAACGGGATCCTCGTTCTAACGGATTAGCGCCATGACACGGGTCGTCTGGATCATCAGCGAAGGCAGCCCGGGCCACCTCAGCCAGTCGGAGGGATTGGTGGCCGCGCTTGGCCAACAGGTCGAACTCGAAGTCCACCTCATCCAGACCCGGCCACGCTTTGGTGGATTCATCCGCACCCTCGTCCGCCGCTGGATGGGGGCCGGTGGACGTCCCTTGTCTAATCGATTTCTTAAGTTCATGCTCGGTTGTGACCCTCCTGCTAGAGTGCCGGACCTCATTGTCACCAGTGGTGGCAAGGCGGTCTTCGCGGCGCGCAGTCTGGCGGTGAGACATGCCGCGCCGCTGGTGTTTCTCGGCGAGCGGAAACCCTATCCGGCCTGCTGGTTCCACACGGTTTTCACCCCCTCACCTTTCGAAACTGATGCCACCGACGTTCCCTTGGAAATGATCCCGACCCAGATCACTCCGGAAAAAGTGAACGCCGCCTCGACCGCTTGGGAGCAACGCCCTGACGGTGGTCTCTGGGCCATGATCATCGGCGGGACATCGGCAAGCCACCCCTACACCGTCGCGGATTGGGAGCTGTTAGCATTAAAAATGAACACCCTTGCCGCAGCGCATGACGTCCGCTGGCTGGTGAGCACCTCCCGCCGGACCGGAGCTCGTGCGGAAGCAATTCTTCGCACCCATCTCGATCCAAAAGCCATCGGCCGCGCAGTCTGGTGGACGGAGAAACCGGAGAAACTGATGGCCGCGTTTCTCGGATCTGCGACTTGGGTGTGTGTCACCCGGGACAGCGTCACCATGGTCACGGAAGCCGTCGCTTCAGGGCGTCCGGTGTTGGTCACCGCACCTGCTAGAATCGTGATCAAGCCGACGAGTTTCCTCCATGCCTACTACGATCGCCTGGAAAAAGCGTCTCGCATCGTTCGGGTTTCCATCGAGACACTCGGTGATTTCCAGCCTGGTAAAACTCAACTGATGCCGCGCTCGCAGCCGATCAACGGTGAGTTGGCGGCCACGCTTCTTTCGCGGCTGCAGTGGCCGGTCAGCCGCTAGTGTTCTGCCAGGTTCAAGTTGCCGAGTTGAGCCTCAGACATCCTGACCCGGAGGGAAACGCAGTGACCTAGAGGGTCGGGATGAGGACGGAACGGAGCGCTGGCTTTAGCCGGCTTCTTCGGCGCATTCGTAGATGCCGGCTAAAGCCAGCGCTCCATCTTAATCTCAACGGATTTCCACGCCCTTCTCGAAAACATAGTCATTCCCAAAGGTAGGTCAGGATGTCTGAGTCTTCATTCCTGCGAGGTGAATCTTTCGGATTGCTCCGACATGTCGGCCGGCAGGACATGTCCCCACAGTCCAAACTAACAGGATCACACGTAATGCAGCTCTTTCGCCTTTGCCTCGATGGCGGCAGTGTTGTCGAGCAGCTCTTGGATGGGATCCCAGCGGCCTGATAGAAGTGCTTCGCGGGCGGAGTCGGGCATGGTTACGGGAATGTCGAGCCCGTTGGAGGTGGTGACCTTGAGGGCTTTCACGTCGATGGTGACTTCGATGGTTGGATCAGCTTCGATGGCATTTTTCAATGCGACGATGTCCGCAGCGCTGGCCATCACGCAGGGCATGGCGAGCGTGGTGGAGTTGCCGTAAAAAATTTCCGCGAAGGACTCGGCGATGACGCCATTGAAGCCGTATTTGCGGAGTGATTGCGGGGCGTGTTCACGAGAGGAGCCGCAGCCGAAGTTCACACCGGCGACGAGGATGGACGCTTCGCTGAAACGCGGATCGTTGAGCGGGTGGTCGGTTTTTTCACCGGTTTCGGAGTTGAAACGGACGTCGTAAAACGCGAATTCTCCGAGGCCATCGAAGGTGACGCATTTCATGAACCGAGCCGGGATGATGCGGTCGGTATCGATGTCGGCGCCGGGGATGAAAACCGCGCGGCCGGTGACGAAAGGAACGGGATCGAGTGCCATGGGAGAAAGGAATTTGAGATTGGAGATTTGAAATTTGAGATTGGAGATTTGAAATTTGAGATGAGTTGGTCAGTCCTCGATGCGGTTGAGGTGATACCAAGGACGTTGAGTGTCTTCGGGAAATGGATTGGATTGATAGAAGGTGGCGAGAGGTGCTGCAAAGTCGATAGAGTCGAGACGCACCATGGTGGCGAACTGGGTGTAAAGATTGGGCTTCCAGCGTTCGGACCGCCGGAAGACAACGATTTCCGGCCATTCCTGCTCGATCAGAACGATTTCCTCAACTGTGGGGATTCGCTTGTAGTTGGTGAGCTTATCCGTGCGGTCGATGCGCGAGGTGGACTCGGACAGGACTTCAATGATCAGTTTCGGATTGCGGACTACATGGGAATCGTCGTCGCCGGGTTCACAGGACACGAAGACATCCGGGTAGTAGTAGCCTTCTCCAAGGTCATCGGCGATCTGCACCTTCACCGCTTCGATGTAGGTGCGGCAGGGACCACCGCGAAGGTGGGCTTTGAGAGTACTATAAAGATCGCCGCAGATTTCGTTGTGTTTTCGACTCGCACCGGCCATCGCGTAAACCCGTCCATCCACGAATTCATGGCGTATTTCGGCCAGACGTTCGCCCTCGAGATACTCGGTGGCGGTGATTGGAAGTTTGTGGGCGGAGCTCCTCATGGCAGCTGGAGTTTATGCGACAGCAGCAGCAGGTTCCAGAGTGAAAACCTCGCGGGCATCGGCAATGGAGCCTTGGATGGCGGCGGCGGCGACCATGACTGGAGACATCATGATGGTGCGCCAGTTCGGCGAGCATTTGCGGCCTTTGAAGTTGCGGTTAGTCGACGAGGCTCAGAGCTGGTCGCCGACGAGTTTGTCCGGGTTCATGGCCAGACACATCGAGCAACCGGCACCGCGCCATTCGAAGCCGGCGGCGCGGAAAATTTCCGGCAGACCTTCTTGTTCGGCTTGGATGGCGACGACTTGTGAGCCGGGGACGACGATGGCTTGCACGCCCTTCGCGACGTGGTGGCCTTGGATGTATTTCGCGACTTCGCGGAAGTCGGAAATGCGGCCGTTGGTGCAGGAGCCGATGAAGGCGACGTCGATTTTCACGCCCTTGATCGGAGTGCCAGCGGCGAGTTTCATGTATTCGAGCGCTTCCTCGATGGACGCTTTTTCCTGCGGGGTGGACGCCTTCGCAGGGTCGGGAATATTTTCGGAAATCGCAATGCCTTGGTCCGGTGAGATGCCCCAGGTGACGGTCGGCGCGATGTCGGCAGCGTTGATCGAGACGATGTCGTCGAACACGGCGTCGGCATCGGAAGCGAAGGATAGCCAGCGGGTGGCGGTGGTATCGAAATCGGACATGTCCACGTAGGGACGGCCGCTGAGGTAGGCGATGGTCTTGGCGTCTGGATTGACGTAGCCGCAACGAGCGCCACCTTCGATGGACATGTTGCAAACGGTCATGCGCTCTTCCATCGACATGCGCTCGAAAACATTGCCGGCGTATTCGTAGGCATAGCCAATGCCGCCATTTGCGCCGAGGAGGCGGATGATGTGGAGAATGACGTCCTTCGCATAAACGCCGGGGCGAAGATCGCCGTTCACCTCGATGCGGCGGACTTTCATTTCCTGAAGGGCGATGGTCTGGCTGGCGAGCACATCGCGGACTTGGCTGGTGCCGATGCCGAACGCGATCGCGCCGAAAGCACCGTGAGTCGCGGTATGAGAATCGCCGCAAGCGATGGTAGTGCCGGGCTGGGTGATGCCTTGCTCGGGTCCGACGACGTGGACGACGCCCTGTTTGCCAGAGGCGAGGTCGAAATAGGTGACGCCGAAGTCATCGCAGTTTTTGCGGATGGCATCGATCATCTCGGCCGCGAGCGGGTCTGCAGGCTGGTCCTGATTGATCGTCGGGACGATGTGGTCGATAGTGGCGAAGGTGCGCTGGGGGAATTTCACCTTCAGCCCAAGATCGCGGAGCATACCGAAAGCTTGGGGTGAGGTGACCTCGTGGATGAGGTGAGTGCCGATGAAGAGCTGCGTCCGGCCATCGGCGAGCTTGCCGACGGTGTGAGCGTCCCAGACTTTTTGGAAGAGGCTTTTTCCCATGGTAAAATGCCGCCGTGGTTCGCAGCGGGGCGGGAAATTGACCACGCGGATTCAGAATGTCAAAGCTGCATCTGCGGGGTTGGCCGAAAGAGTGGCTGGCTCGTTAGCCGAGCTCGATCACCAGTCCCGCGATGATCCCGGTCAAAGCCAGTAGGCCAACGATGATGCCCGTAATTTTCAGCCAATTTCTGCTTTTGGTCTTCGCCGAGGTTCCTTCAACCCAATCATCCCATGAACGCTGGGTCTTCGCCCCGGAGCGGTGGTAATGACGCAGGTTCCCACTGAACTTGGCGTGCTCTTCGGGTGGATGAGACGGTTTCATGATGACGTTTATCACGATCTAAATGTCAGCCGCCCTTCGTGTTAGAAAGGCAAATTAGGGAAATTTTTACAAAAAACGCCCTCCCGGAGACCGGGAAGGCGTATGAATTTTTTGATTATCCGGGCCGGTTCTTACTTTGAGTAATGGACTTCTGGAGCCGATTGAATTTCTTGGAATTGCGGAAGCGGGCGAAGACCGGGAGCTTTCGGCTCACCGGTGCAGCATCCGCAAGAAACGGACAGAACGACGAAGGCGGAAGCGACGATTGCGGAAAGAATTCGGATCATGGGAATAAGACAGAAGGTTTTATGACAGGAGTAAATAAGGCCGGCGATGAAAGGTGCCGGAAGTCGGAAATGCCCCGCTCTCCACCCGGAGAACAGGGCGGAGATCAAATCACTTGGAAGGAGCGACGTATTTCGGCTGGCTGGGAGCAGGAGCGCTTGGGCAGCAGGAAGCGGCGAGAAGTGCGGCAGCGGCGGCAATAAAGGCAAGTTTCATGATTTTTTTGGAATTGGTTGTTGTTTGGTGTGCTCCTGGCACGGGCCAGACAAGCGCGAGACTAGCGGTGCGACCGATCCCTGCAAGGCAAAAGACGAGGCAGGTTGGCAATGGCTTCAGGTTGCGTTTCCGCCGGAATTGGAAGGAGATTTCGGACCCCACGCTGATTCCATCGGGTCATCAAATCTCCGTGCCGGTGGGGACCACCTTGCGGTTGGCCTTCGTGGATTCCAGCAACTCCTCCATCCGCTGGCGGATCTCGGTGGTGACGGGATCCACGTCGTGCGACCGATCGCGATCCGCACCCACCGCGATGGCATCGCCGACGGTGATGACCGCGCGGATCGGAAAATGCGGCCGGGCAAGGTCGGTGAGGTCCTCCTCGTAGCGCTCGACGGTTTCCAGAAACCGCTCGGGGGTGGGATGCTCGATGTAGTCTCCGGGATAACAATGGAGCTGTTGGACGAGATAGACATCGGCGAGTTGCCGCCAGCGGGAGGCACGATCTTCTTCCGTTAGCTGGCTGTTAACCATGTCCGGGAGGATGGCGGAGCGCATCCGCTTCACGCGGGCCATCGTGTCGCCGTCGTGGCGGCCGGGAGTCCAGCGTTCTTCCATGGGCGTGAGCAGGTGGTCGATGAGCCGGGCCAGACGCTCACGGAAATTTCCCGGCTGTGGGGATTGAAAATATTCGATTTCCTTGAGGTCCAGCAAGGCTCCGCCGATTTTGCGGATGCGTTCGCGCAGTGGGAGTTGGACCTGCGGCTGCCAAGAGAAGCGACGCTCGATGGACTCGACCACCGGCGTGATGGATAGCTCGAGGTTACCCTCGAAAAAATACCGGATGAACACCGGATGGATAACGACTTTTCCCTATTTGCGCTGTTTCGCTGCGGCCCGCGCCATGAATGCCGGGCCTTCCATGAAGTTGACCATCCGGTCGTTGCAACGGGTGATGATGCCCTCGGCGAAGATGACTAACGGGAATTTACCATCGGCCACCGTCTTGATCGCACATTTCAACGACTCCCGATCCATGCCCTCGCGGTAAACGCTGAAGCCGCCCATCCGCGGGAGGATGAAACGCTGGATTCGGCTCGTCATGAAGACGTGCCAACTCGCGATGACAAAGAACGGCCGCCTCACCTCCGCCGCCAGGAAATCCAGGATCATCGGATCGCAGGGGCGGCAGTGGTTGCCGACGATCATGATACCGTGGCGGGCATCGAGCGAGGCCCGGAGTTTTTCCACCCCGATACATTCGACCACAGCGATGCCGTCGCTCTTGCGGAGGTAGCGCGGCAGGATGCGCCGCATCACCCAGTGCCAGAACCGGCTGTGGCGCGGTGGGATGAAGGTGTAGGGCTTGTCAATGACGACGGCTTGCATGGTGTGTTAGGAAATAGGGCTAAGATAATATCAACCGCAGATGAATGCAGATCGTGAAAATTTAAAAACCTCTAATCTTATCCCTTCTTCCATCTGCGTGTATCTGCGTTCATCTGCGGTTGAAAAAATCTTCCTACATACTCCAAAGTGTTAGTTTGCCGATTCCGATCCGCGTTTCGACCACCGAGCAAGCATGTCCGGCACCGCGCGCGGCCGCGTCCAGGTGACGAACAAGCCTGAAATCGCTGCCATCGCACCGCAGAACCAGAAGATCTGGCCGTAGCTGAGGTGGAAGGCGGTGGCAAGCTGGCCCTGCGTGACGGACGCCACCGCAATGCCGACCCATGACAACCAGCTCACAGCACCCTGCACCGCGCCCTTCGTCTGTGGTGACGGGCGGTGTTGCAGGACGGAGACGATGGGCACGATGAACAACCCGCCGCCTAACCCTAACATTCCCAAAGCTCCGGCGAACGCTCCTTGGCCGATGCCCGGCAGGCCGAGGCACAATCCGGCAACCGCCATCAGTCCGGCTCCCACCGGGATGAGTCCATATTCGATGCGACCGTGAGATAATTTTCCCGCCGCCATGCTACCGACACCGATGCCAAGGCTCAGCGCGGCTTGGAGCGACGCTTGTTCGGTCGGTTTCAAATGGAAAACCTTCTGCGCGTAGAGCGCGAGATTGAGCTGGGCGAGCATCGAGATAAAGAAGAACGCGGTGTTTCCCCAGTTCGCCCGCCAGAGATCGCGGTCTGCCTTCATCACCCGGAAATTGCTCCAGATCTCGCCGATGATGTTAGGGTTGAATTTTTTCGTTGGATCAGCCGCAGGCACCTTGGCGATGCCGATGCTGGTCATCAAACCGACCGCCGCCAGCGCAGCTAACAGAATACCCGACCACATCTCGCGGCCGGTGAGTGTTTCTGCCAGCCACCCCCCGGCGTAGGTGCCGAAGATGATGCCGACGAAAGTGAGGAGTTCGAGAACTCCGTTGCCGGCGGACAGTTTCGAGGTTGGCAGGACTTCCGGCATGATCCCGTATTTCGCCGGGGCGAAAATGGTGCTGTGGACGCCCATCAGGCAGATCGCGGCGAGTTGCAGCGATTGCATTTCCAGTTTTAAGGCGAGCGCGGCGAACAGCATGATCCCGATCTCGCAGATTTTCACGCCGATCATCACCGAGCGCTTGCTGTAGCGGTCCGCCATCCAGCCGCCGACCGTGGCGAAGAGCAAGAACGGCACCGCAAACAG
>JBBQDJ010000116.1:0-9470 GCA_038319595.1 Verrucomicrobiales bacterium | reverse complement strand
CCTCAATGTTTCGGTTGACCCTACTGCGAAAGCAGTGAACAAAACTTTCGGACGCAAATTCAACGTGGTGTCCTTCCGCTGGCTTTCGGGCAACGAGATTTGATTCCCATGATTTTTAAATTGTCTCTCTTCATTCTAACGGGTTTAGGGCTGTCACAGACGGTCCGTTCCCAAGAACAGGAAAAATCGGTCCCCGTGCAGATCCGCGCGGTGTTGCACGATCCGGTTCACCCCACCGCCAATCTTTTTTACACCGACAAGACAGGAGCTGTGGTCCCATTAAATTTCAGACCTCAGGATCTAACAGAATCCTTAATCACGCTACCGGTCAATGGCTCGCTGGTGCTTTATGACAAGGCTGTCATCGATCCCAAGAACCCCGCGGCGAGTTTGGCGGCAAGTGTCAAGCTGTCACCGGACATCAAGCGCGCCATCGTCGTGGTGCTGCCAGCTCCAGCCAGTGAGAAACCCGCCTACCGGATGTTGGTCATCGACGACTCTGCAAAAGCTTTCCCCAAAGGTGAGTCACGGGTGCTTCCGCTGATCGGCGTTGAAACTGCCATCCAAGCCGGTGAGCACAGACTGCCCATCCATCCTGGCGCGATCACCAACGTGCCACCCGTGAGGAAGGTCAATGAATTCAACATGGCTCAGACGAATTTCTATTACCAGCAGGGCGCTTCATGGGTCGCCTTTACTGAACGCCAATTGCAGTATCTCGACGTCTGCCGACGCCTGTTCATCGTCCACGCCACGCCGGGTGCTGTTACGCCAACGGTCACCACCATTGTGGATACCGCGCCTGTCGGGGCAACCGACGGCCCTTGATCGAAGTTGTAACGAGTCCGGCATCTCTGAAATCACTTACTGATCAGCCGCGCGAATCCAGCCAAGCCCGCCAGCCGCCGTGATGGGTGATTTCCTCAGCACCCAGCATCGCCCGGGGTTCGGCGATGAAACCGGGAACCTCCTCACCGCTCTCCAGCAAAACCTTGCCGATGCCAAGTGGTGCGGGGATCTTTGAAACGAAATCGCCGAAAGCCGCGGGGGCCATCTCCCAGATTTCCACCGCGATGCTTGCCCCCGTTTCATCCCGCACCAAGGCGGGGCGGGGTGGGATGGGTCCGCTCGCCGGCATCGCAAACATGCGGTAAACTGGTGCGGTCTGCGTTTCTTCACGAAGCGTCGCCCCGCGATCCGCGAGCTGCCAATGCAGAGCCAGTCCCTTCAAATGCGCGCCGCAGACCAGTAGCGGAATTTTCTGCGGCGGCGGTCTGCTGCCGGCGATCTTTTCTCCGCCGAACCGGCCCGCCATCTCGATTAGTGCCCCATCCCGGCCAGCCGGTGCCGCGAGTGTCACGCCCCAGGGTGCGCGGCCCGATCTCGCCCTGCCCGCTGGCATTGCTACGGCTGATAGATCGAGGAGATTCATGAAATTCGTGTAGCGTCCCAAGGTGGCGTTTGTCGCATACGGATCCGCTAGATTTTCCGCGACGGTGTAAAGGCGAGGAGTGGTCGGAAGGAGTAACACATCGATTTTCTGCCAGACTTTCTCCGCCACCCGCGCGAACTCGCGCAGCCGGTATTGCGCCCTGAATGTGGCCACGGCATCCCAGTTTTTTGAGGCCTCAAGAATCGTCCGGGTCACCGGGAACACCGCTTCGGGATTCTTCGCGACGAAATCTCCTACCGCCGCCCAGCGTTCAGCGACCCACGGCCCTTCATAGAGCAGTTTCGCAGCCTCGGTGAATGGAGTTAGATCCACTTCCACCGCCACGCCGCCGATGGATTCCAATTTCTTGATCGCTTCCGCAAAGAGCCCCGGCGTATCGGGGTCTCCCGCAAAATCCAAACTCGATGGAACACCAAAGCGGAACGATGTTTCTAACGTCTGGGACTGCTCGACCTCGCAGGAAAACGGATCCGCCACGTCAAACACACTCACCACCTCTGCCACCAGCGCCGCGTCCGCAGCGTCGTTCGTGAAGACCGAGATGCAATCCAGCGAACGGCACGCCGGCACGACTCCGCTGTTGCTCAACAGCCCGCGCGTCGGCTTCCAGCCGATCAATTCTTGGAACGCCGCCGGCACTCGGCCCGAACCCGCGGTGTCGGTCCCTAACGAAAACGCACACAGTCCGGCGGCAACCGCAGACGCACTGCCGGCACTCGATCCGCCGGGTAGAAATTCTGCGTCAATCGCGTTTCGAGGGATACCATACGGAGAGCGCGTGCCAACAAGTCCTGTTGCAAATTGGTCGAGATTTCCTTTCGCGATCGGGATCGCACCCGCCGCGCGAAGAAGCCGCACCACTTCAGCGTCGTGTTCCGGGACATAGGAAAATTCAGGGCATGCCGCCGTCGTCGGCCATCCCGCCACGTCGATGTTGTCCTTCACCACGAACGGAATTCCCCAAAGCGGCAGCTCCTTGGGCATTGCTTCGACGGCGGCAGCGATTTCCATCAGCACCGATTTCTCCGGCAGATGAATGAATATCGCCGGGTCGTTCCAGTCGATGATCTTCTGATAGATCTCATCGATCAGTTTGGAGGGAGTGAGTCCACCGGCATAACGGGATATGAGGTCTTGGATCTTCATGGAGTGCTATCAGTTCTTGGTTTTGCAAGCATCACGGGTGGGGTTTTACGACAACCAACGCCTGTCCGGCCCGCACGCTCGCACCTTCGGCCACGAGCACCTCGACGATTTCCAGTGGCTCGTCGGTTTCCAGCGAAACTTCCATTTTCATGGCTTCCAGAATCAGCGCGGTTCCACCCGCTTGGAGAATGGCGCCCGCCACAGTTTCGATTTTCCAAACACTTCCCGTCACCGGGCTATCGAGCGTGCTGCAGCCATCCGGGATCACCACCGCATCATCGGGGACGACGACTTCAGACGGTGCGTCCATCGAGAGTCCTGCCTCCTCCCAGCGTTTTCTCTCCGCTTCGAAGGCAGCACGTTGTTTGCCCTGAAACGCATCGATCTCACCCGAGTTCTCTGCCAGAAATTTCTCATAATCCGCGAAGCGGAAGATCTTTTCCTCGATCTCCAGTTTGTGACGCCCGCGTGGCACTTCTTCTCGCAGCCTCAGCAGTTCCTCCGCACTGACAGGATAGAAGCGCAGTTGGTCGAAGAAGCGCAACAGCCATGGATTCTGAAAATCCTCGGTCTTCCGCCAGCGGTTCCAAACGGGAATCGTTCGGCCGGTGAACTGATAGCCGCCGGGGCCTTCCATCCCATAGATGCAGAGATAGGCCCCGCCGATGCCGACCGCGTTCTCCGGCGTCCAGGTGCGTGCCGGGTTGTATTTCGTCGTGACCATCCGGTGCCGGGGATCGAGCGGAGTGGCGACGGGGGCGCCCAGGTAAACATCGCCCAGCCCCATGACCAGATAGGAAGCCTCAAAAAAGATCTGATAGACTTCATCGATCGAGCCAAGCCCGTTGATGCGGCGGATGAATTCGAGATTGCTCGGGCACCACGGCGCGTCCGGCCGCACACTCTGCATGTAGCGACGGATGGCTTCCTGAGTGCTCGGATCATCCCAACTCAGTGGCAGGTGGACGACGCGGGTAGGCACCTCGATTTGGTCCAGCGGCGGCAAGGAAACAATGCCCTCCCTGATTTTTCCCCATAATTCACAGCGGCCGATCACGCCGGGATCGAAGTGGACCTGCAAGGACCGGATGCCGGGAGTCAGATCAATGATACCCGCGATGGCTTGCTCCTTGAGCCATTCATGAACGACATGGACCTTGAAGCGCAGTTTCAGGTCCAAATGATGCGGGCCGAATTCGATGAGGAAATAGCGATCTCCCGCGCGGCGGACGACGATTGATTCATCGCCCTCGCCGAAAGAATCGATCAAGCACGAGCCACGTTCCAGTCCAACAGGATCGGCGAGGTAGGTGCGCGAACCTGCTAGGAATTCGCTGACTTCGATCTGGCGGTCGCGCGCCCACGCTTCGTCGACGGGGACGAACTCGATAAGATCCCCCGGCCGGAGTTGGCCGAGTTTCCACAACTCCGCATCGACGACGACGACCGGGCAGACGACTCCGCCGAGGCTCGGACCGTCGGGGCCGAGGATGACGGGCATATCGCCGGTGACGTCCACTGCGCCGATGGCGTAGGCGTTATCGTGCAGGTTAGATGGATGGAGGCCGGCCTCGCCGCCGTCGGTGCGTGCCCATTTCGGCTTCGGGCCGATGAGTCTAACTCCTGTGCGGGCGGAGTTGTAATGGACTTCCCATTTCGTGGCAAAAAACGTGTCGATGTCTTCATCGAGGAAGAAGTCGGGAGAGCCGTGGGGGCCGTAAATGACGCCGATTTTCCATTGGTGGGTTAAGGAGAGAGGACACTCTTGTCCTCTCTTGGTGGGGACAGGAGTGTCCCCACTCCTTATGCCGAGAACGTCTCCGGGCAATAACGCCCTTCCAAACGGCCCACCGAATTTCCCTAACGTAAATGTCGAGCGGCTTCCGAGATACTCCGGCGACTCGAGCCCGCCGGCCACTGCGAAATACGCCCGCGCTCCGGCCCCTTCGAAGCGGCCGATCTTCAGAACATCGCCTGCTTGGATTGGGATGGCTTCATTCATCGCCACCGCTTCGCCGTTCTTCAGCATCAACGCGGACGCGCCGACGACGGCGATGGTTGTCGCGGAGTTGAAGCGCAGCGTTGGTCCGGTCATCGTGATTTCCAGACCCGCGGTGCCTTCCTCGTTGCCGACCAGTCGGTTCGCGAGACGGAGTGATAGATTGTCGAATGGCCCGCACGGTGGCACGCCGACCTCCCAATAGCCGACCCGTCCTGGCCAATCCTGAACGGTGGTCATCGTCCCTGCGGAGGTGACGTCGATGGTGTTAGGTGTGTAGATGAAATCCGCCATGTCGCGCATCGCCACGCCGCCTTTAAGGTAAGGTGCCCAGCGGGTGATGTCGCGCAGGTAGCGCAGGTTCGTCTCGATGCCGGAGATCTTCGTTTCCTCCAGCGCCTGCTCGATTTTCACGACAGCGGCGTCGCGGTTCTCCGCATGCACCATCACCTTGGCTAACAAAGGATCGTAAAACGGACTGACTTCAGTGCCCGGCTCGATCCAGCGGTCGCAGCGTGCCCATCCCGGGAAACTTGCTTCGGTGAGGAGCCCACAACTCGGGCGGAAATTGTGATTAGGGTCCTCCGCGTAAACCCGCGCCTGGATCGCGCAGCCTTGCGGGGCAGGCGCGGTGGTGGGCATTTCCCAATCTTCATCGAGTGCGAGGCGGACCATCCATTCGACGATGTCGAGGCCGGTGACCATTTCCGTGATACCGTGCTCGACTTGCAGGCGGGTGTTCACCTCGAGGAAGAAGAAGTCGTCGCGGTCCGCGTCGTAGATGAACTCGACCGTGCCGGCAGAGCGGTAGTTCACACTTTCTCCCAGTTTCACTGCGGCGGTGTGGAGTGCCGTCCGCGTTTCATCGGATAGACCGGGTGCAGGGGTTTCCTCAAAGACTTTCTGGTTGCGCCGCTGCACCGAGCAATCGCGTTCGCCGAGGGCTAACACCTTTCCTTTGCCATCGCCGAAAATCTGCACTTCCACGTGACGGCCGCGTTGGATGAAGCGTTCGAGGAATACGCTTCCTGAGCCGAAACTGCGCTCGCTCAAGCGCACGACGCTTTCGAATTCGCGCAGCAATTCCGCTTCATCGCGGCAAACTTTCATGCCGATCCCACCACCGCCTGCCGTGCTCTTGAGCATGACCGGGTAGCCGAGTTCCTTGGCGGCAATGATCGCAACCTCGGCATTTTCTAACAAACCGGTGCCGGGAACCAATGGCACACCTGCATCACCTGCGAGGCGGCGCGCTTCGTGTTTGAGGCCGAAGGCGATGATTTGTTCAGGCGTGGGGCCTAACCATTTCACTCCTGCGTCTTCACACATCCGGGCGAAGTCGGTGTTCTCGCTGAGCAGGCCGTAGCCGGGGAAAACGGCGTTAGCTCCACAGTTTTTGGCAATTTCAATGAGCTTCTCCTTGAGCAGATAGCTTTCTGAAACCGGGCCGGGTCCGAGGCGGTAGGACTCGTCCGCGAGATCGACGTGCGGCGAACCGGAGTCGGGATCTGAATACACGGCGATACTCTTGTAGCCGAGCTTCTTAAAGGTGCGGATGGCGCGGGCGGCGATTTCGCCCCGGTTCGCGATGAGGATTTTCATTTTAATTTCGCGGTCCATAGCAGCACTTCCACGGGCGTCGGGTTCCACCCGTTGCACGGGTTGTTCAGTTGGGGACAGTTTGAAATCAAACAAACGACATCCATTTCTGCGCGCATTTCGACATATCTTCCCGGTGCGGAAATTCCGTCGGCGAAGCTGAGTTGGCCGTCGGGCGTGACGGGCACGTTCATGAAGAAGTTGATGTTAGGTCCGAGGTCGCGCTTGGTGAGTTCCACGTTCCACTCCTGCGCACCGCGGATGAAACTGTCGCGGCAGGCGTGCATGCATTCCTTGTCGTGGGCGTAGCGCATGGTGTTGCTTTCGCGCGAACAGGCACCGCCTAACGTGTCGTGACGACCGCAGGTGTCGGCGGTGATGGTGAGCAGCGCGTTGCCTTCCGTGCTCATCAGCTTGGTGCCGGTCGTCAGATAGAGCGCGGCCTGCTCCTGGATGGTGCGGTCCGCGCTGTAGCGTTCGGTGGGGTCGGAGGCGCTGAAGAAGAGCGTGTCGGCAGCCTGGTTGCCTTCAAGGTCGAGGATGCGTAGGATTTGGCCCTTCTTGATTTCATGGACCCACCAATCGCCCGCAGGGATGACTTCGCGGTAAACGGCTGCTTCAGGGGTGAGGGTGCTTTCAATCATCAGAAGCGGAGGGTGTGATAGGTTTCGTTGTTTTCCCAAGCGCGGAGGTTTTCCGGGCGCACCGCGAGCGATGGATCTTCTGCTGCGGCAAGAGCGCCGGAGAAAACCTCAAGCTTTACGTGGCGATGGCGATAGACCGGATCCGGATCGAGCGGGTGCTGGCAGGTGTTAAGCACGATAAGTGTGTCGATCTCGAAACGGAGTTCAATGGAGTCGCCGGGCTTTGAGTTTTCCGGAATGAACGCGAGGTGGCCTTGTTCATCAGAGACGATCTTGCTGAAGAGATTGAGATTCGGGACGAGGTCCTTTTTCCCGAGTCCCCATTTGGCGAGCTCGATGAGGAAACAATCCCGGCCGTTGCGGTTCCAGTCGTTGCGAGCGTGTTGGTAGTTGTTCGCGCCGTATTTCGCAAGCACCCGCGCCGCATCCGAGTGGCCGCAGACGGTATCGTGCCAACCGACGGTATCGGCGGTGATGGATGCTAACAGTCTGCCCATATCGGAGTGCAGACAGTAGGGAGCGCGTAGATAGAAAATGTGCTGGCCCTTGAGGGTGTCAGGCATGTTGTAGCGCTCGATGCGTTCGTAGGCGTTGTAGAGCAGCATGCCGACGTTTGCGCCGCCGTCGAGGTCGGTGAGGCGAAGGCGTTTACCCCGTGAGATCACGGCGGACCACATGCCGGCACCGCGCAGGGTGCATTCGTGGAGAAGGGAATTCGGAATCATTGGGAGATCAGTCGTTGGAGTCTGCGTCAGGCTCGGTTTGGATCTGCGGCAGCAGGGTGCGCGTTAGGTTGAGCCGACCGGCAATCATTCCTTTGACGCCAAGCAGTTTGTTCGCGATCTGCCGCAGGCGCTTGGCAGGGCCTTGCACGAGGATGACTTCCATGGTGCAGGAGTTTTGCAGGAGCACGTTGAGCGAACTGATCACTTCGCGGATGTGTTCGTGATGGATGTCGGTGATCTGTTGTTTGATGCCCGCGCGTTTGTGATCGTAGAAAAGCGTGATGGTCCCGGCCATCAGCGAGTTTCCCTTCAGGCTGTAGTAGTCGGAAATATGTTGGTTGAGCACCTCCGCGATGGCTTGGGAGCGGTTGACGAACCCACGCTCCGCCATCAGTTCTTCGAACTGGCTGTGCAACTCGTCCGGGATGGAAATCGTCACCCGGTGGGCGTTCTTTTCTGACTTGGAGCGTGCTGCAGGCATGCAAGATGGGTAACATGCGGATGCCCGCAGGGACACGGTATTCTCGCGAATCGTATGACGAAATAGATTCAAACGTCATACCCAGGAAATTTATTCCACGTCGTCGCCGACATCGGTCATCCGGCCCATCGGCAGCTTGTCGAAGACCGGTGCCTCGTGGGCGTCCTCGGGGTTGATGATCGTTTCCAAGTGGGCCTTGGTGGCGAGAAACTCTGGCTCACGGAGTTGGTTGTGATCGCGCGGGCGGGGGACTGGAACCTCGACGATTTCGCGCACGCGGCCGGGACGTGGATCGAGCACCAGGATGCGGTCTGATAAAAATATCGCTTCATCGAGATCGTGAGTGATGAAGAAGATGGTGATATCGACGTTTTTCCAGATCTGCAGCAGGTAGGCTTGCATCTGCTGGCGCGTCTGGGGATCGAGCGCACCGAAGGGTTCGTCCATCAGCAGGATGCGCGGTTCGTTAGCGAGCGCGCGGGCGATGGCGGCGCGTTGTTTCATTCCGCCGCTGAGTTGGTGCGGATAGGAATTCTCAAACTTATCAAGGCCGACGAGGGCGAGCCACTGGCGGGCTTCGGATTCATTGGTGAAATCATCTTTTCCCGCCATGCGCGGGCCATACATGACATTTGCCTTTACTGTTAGCCATGGGAACAGGGTGTAGCTTTGGAACACCATCCCCCGGTCGCGGCCGGCGCCGGTCACTGGATTGCCGTCCACGAGGACCTGGCCGGAGCTGGGAGTTTCTAATCCTGCTAGAATACGGATGAGTGTGGATTTTCCGCAACCGGACTGGCCGAGGACGCACATGAACTCGCGGCGGTGGACGGTGAGATTGATATCTTGCAGCGCGACGACCTCGCCGGCCTTGGAATCGAAGATCTTGTAGAGGCCGGAAATTTCCAACAGCGGTGCGCGTTGCTTGAGCTTGTCGAAGCGCGCTTTGACGGCGGGCGGCTGGTCCTTGTAGGAGAGGCTCGCGATCATGAGGGAGAGCTGCTCGGGGCTTCAGGCGTGGAGGTGATGGGTTGCTTGGCAGGGCCCAAGATCCTCGCTCTCGCGGAGAAAAAACGGCTGAGGAAGCCTTTTTTCGGCTGGTCCATCCATGGGAAAAAGAAGCGCGCGAGATACGCGAGGATCTGGTCCATGAAAAATCCGGAGAGGCCGATGAGCAGGATGGCGGGATAGACGACGTCGAACTGGAAGCGGCGGCCGTGGGTGTCGATGATTTCGGCGAGGCCGCTCTTGAAGCCTAACAATTCAGCGATGACCAGCCAGGTCCAGGCGGTACCGAAGAGGAGGCGGAGGTCCTTGTAGAGGCTGGGCAGGATGCCGGGGATGACGACGGTGGTGAGGAGCTGGCGCTGATTGGCTCCGAGGGTTTGTGCAGCTTCTAACAGCGATCCGTCGAGGCTGCGGG
>JBBQDJ010000115.1:0-9517 GCA_038319595.1 Verrucomicrobiales bacterium | reverse complement strand
AGCTCATTTTCGTAAAGACATCTTAACCGATCGCGCGGGAAATCCCAGAGCAAGTTTTGGGAAACCCAGAGCCGCCGCCTCATGATGGGTCATTCCGGATCAAAGATGCGGCGCACCCGGCCAGCCGACGAGCAGCTTGATGGCGCGGACGGCGAACCCGGCCTTCGACTTCCAGGGCCGCGGCGGCCTGACGATTTCCCAACCGGATTTCATTGCAATTTCGGTTAGGCCGGGCGACGGGTTAACGACGGTCGCCGCATCGCAGAGTTCGAGCATCGGCAAGTCCGCCGTGCTGTCGGTATAGCCGTGGCAGTGGCGCAGTTTGCCATTTTCGAAATACGAAGTGGGTAACCGTTTTCTCAAACGCTCTACTTTAGCTCGGCCCTTGTGGTTTTCCAGATCGGGGAAAAATTCCCCCGTTTCGACCGGCGTACCGAGTGTTAGGTCGAAGCCGAGTTCACGACCGATTTCAGAAACATAGAACTCCGGGCTGGCGGAGGCGAGGATGAGGAAATGGCCGGCCGCGCGGTGGCGCTCGAGTTTTTCGCGGAGCTCCGGATAGATCGCCGGCATCAGCGACACCGCAAACTCCCGCGAGTATTCTGCCAGGATTTGCGGGTCCATTTTCCAAAGGTAACTGAGGAACACCCGCTTCATGCCACCGGCACCCAGTAGCGGGGCAAGCGGCAGAAATGCCAGAAACACCGGCAGAAAAATCCCGCGCCAAGGCTCGCGGCACAAGACAAAGTGCCGGAACAAAAGCTGGCAGTCCCACGCGATCAAGGTGCCGTCGAGATCGAACAAGGCAATGCCGGAAGGCGGCGTGGAAGGAAGGTGATGCACGGGAGGGAGCTTTGTGAGTCATCGCCCGATTGACAAGTTCTAGTCCCGGCGCGGATGAGTGGAAAGGACTTCAAGGGCGCAGAGCATCGCGGGCGGGCGACCCTCGACTCCCAGTTTTTCGAAAATGTGGATGGTGTGCTTCTTCACCGTCGCCGGACTGCAGCCAATGATGACCGCGATCTCCCCATTGGCCTTTCCCTGAGCCATCCAGAGTAGCACCTCCGCCTCGCGCGGCGAGAGTCCAAGCGATTCCAAGGGTGCCGCGAAATCGAAGCACGGGTCAAAGGTCCGCTGCTGTGCAGCACGCTCCAGACGGGTGCGGATGGCATCTAGCAGGTCCACCCGGGACACCGGCTTCGGCAGGTAATCGTCAGCCCCGAGCTTCATCCCGGCGCGGATGTCGTGGGTATCCCCTTTGGCCGTTAGAAAAACGAACGGGATCGCGGAGGTGGCCACGTCTGCACGGAGACGGGCGAGGATTTCATGCCCATCCATGCCGGGAAGCATGATGTCGCAGAGGATCAGGTCCGGTGACTCGCTGCGGGCGAGCGCAAGCCCGTCGGGACCGTTTGCTGCTGTTAGAACGTGGTAACCTTCAAGCGTCAGGATGTCCGCGAGGTTTCTACGGAGCGGCGCGTGATCCTCGATTAACAGCAGTTGGGTCATGGCAATGTCAGGGTTGCGGTGGTTCCGGCGGTTCCGCTTTCGAGCGTCAGCACGGCTCCTAGCAGCTCCGCGCATTTGAAGGCAATGGTGAGTCCCAGACCATTCCCCGGGATATCACTTGCCGAGCACGCCCGGAAGAATGGGTCCCGGACCCGCTCTAATTCCTCTTGGGGAATTCCATGGCCGTGATCGCGGATGCGGAAACGAAGCCGCTCACCCGGCTCCACGTCGAATTCGACAATCCCGTCCGCTTTTGAAAATTTCACTGCGTTGGACAGGAGATTGCCTAGAATCGCCCGCAAAATTTGAGGATCCAGGGTGTGTTCAACGGTCTCGGGCAGCTTGAGGCGGATCGTCCCCTCCGACTGCAGGGCGATCTCCGTTTCCCGCACCACCTCGCGGGCGGCGATCGCGACATCCACCAATCTCGGTTCCACGGGAAGCCGCCTCGCCTCGATCCGGCTGAGCAAAAGGACCTGACCCACCATGTCATTCATCCGCGTGGTCGAGCAGCGGATCTGATGGAGCGCCTCGGCCCGGCGCTCCGGACTCAACCGCTCGGCATAACTCTCTAGCAACTCGGTGCTGGAAAGGATGACGCTCAGCGGCGTGCGGAATTCGTGGGACACCGAGTGCAGCAAGTGATCCTTCATTTCCAACAACTCTCGCTCCGCATCAAGGGCCGCCCGAAGGCCGGAGGCGCGCGCGACAAAGCCTGCTAGCAATGCCAGCAAGACAGCGCAGCCGCCACCGGTCATCACAATCACCCGTTCGGATAGACGGGGAAACAGCGTTTGAAATCCCGCGCCTTTGCCCACCACCGCCGACCACGTGGCATCGCCCTCACCGATCACCAACAATCTTTCCAATTCTAACACATTCCCGCCGGCGGGACGGACGGTGAGCGCGTGGTCTTGGGAAACCAGCGGCAGTTGCGGATCGGAACACATGGCGGAAAGATCCCACCAAGCAATCAGCCAGCCACGCGGATCCCGGGGCCCATTGTTAGCGACGGTCATCGCCGTCAGTAGGACCTTGCCGTTCTGGACCGAGACAATCTTCGCGGGTGTTTCCCGCGCACTGCGGATGAGTTCCATCGTTTCCGGAAAGCCTGATAAATCCGCCCCCACCGCCAGCGCCGCTCCCGGATGTTGCCAGCGCAAGATCACCTGGTTCCCCTCCAACGCGCCGTATCCGAGTGTGACACAGTCCTCTGGCGCTTCCATCTGCTGAGAGGTACCGAACATTTGTTCCAACAACTCCTCGGGCGGCGCTTCGCGGTTAGATAGACGCATCCGCAGGGCATTCTGCCATCCGATCTGGCGGGATGTCAGAAGCCGGAGATGCGCGCAAACCACCTCCGCGCTCCGTTCGAACAGGAGTGACTCCGCCCTTTGTGCTTGGCCGCGATAAACCGCCAGCGCCGCCCACACCGGTAGAATGGCCAGCACCAGAACCAACAGCGCGGCCCGCCATGGTGAATCAAACACGCGTCTCATGTCGCCGAGACTACAGGAGTGTGGGCCGCCCGCCAATACTCCCGTCGGTGCATTGCCGGAATCCGGCGGGCATCCCATGATGACACCATGAAATCCACCCTTTCGTCCGTTTTTATTTCCATGGCCCTCGGCATCGTTTCGGCCAACGCAGGTGAAATTCTGTTGAACCACGATTTCGAGTCATCACCCGCAGGCACCTCATGGTTCACCCAAGGCAGTGTCGCTCCGTCTTATCCGGCAGAGGGCGATCCTGCGGCGACCGATGCCATCGGCCAGCCGAAACCAGGAACCAAATGCCTACGCATGACCGGACGCACGACCTTTAGCGACGGAGTCTATCAGGATATCATCAATCGCCTGCCGAATCCACATGATCCTGCCGGCGAACCCTACTGCTTCCGCCTGCGTATCAAAGTGGACGATATCGCTTTCGTGCGCCTCGTGATGCAGTTTAAATACATCGTTCCCGGGCAACCGGGTTCGCCCTTGAACGCGGCGGCCGCGCCGGTGATTCTTGCGGAAAAGATCATTCGGTCAACTGAGGTTGGGCAATGGCTGAATGTCGATGGGGTGATGCGGATCACCTGGCCTGCCGGCTGGGTCAACAGTCCTAACAAATGTATTCTGCGGGTCGATGTCGGCCAGCTTTACAAGGAAAGCCTGCCCCAGGCGACCGCTTCGAATCCAAGCCTGTCGCCCATCCTCCTGCCTCGACCAGCCGGAGTTTTCCCAAGCTACCGCCTCGACTTTATCAGCATGCTCCGTGACACCGATCTCGACGGACTTGGTGACGACTTGGAAGACGCTCTTGTTCCGCCTTCCATCAAGACGAACCCGGATTCCGATGGTGACGGACTGCCGGATAAATGGGAAATGGATCACGGCCTTCCTTTAGTCGCCTCTAACGATGCCGGCGGAGATCCCGATGGTGACCATTTCTCCAACAAGGAGGAATACTGGGCCGCCACCGATCCGCGTGACGCCCAATCCTGGCCGGGAAAAACCGCCAACTCAAATGCGACTGCGGCTGCGAAGCAACAGGCCAAGTTCATGGCTCTCATTCCGTCGCGACCGTCTCCCAAACGCCTCATCGGGCATATGGTTTCCGACCCCGACGGGAACATCGGCGATGGCAGCCAGCCTTGGCAGACCTATGCCATGTCCATCGACGCGCTTGCCACGCTAACAAGCCGACATCCCGCGATCATCGCCACCCCCGTCGAGGGAATTTCCACCCCCATGGGCTTGCCGCTCGGAGCCCCCAAGCTGCGCGCTTACGCCACGGCGGGCGGGCTGGTGGTGGTGAAGTGGTCGATGTGGAATCCGTGGACGGGCGGCAGCAGCGGCACCCAGGGAGTCACGGGTCAGGTGGACATCCCCGGCTTGGTTGATCCGCTTTCTGCGACCTACAACACATCATCTAACACTAATGCGCGAGCGGTCTTTCACGGCTGGATGAACACAGTCGCGGCCGAACTCGCAAAATTCATCGACCCCACTTACGGCGGACACCTGGACAACGTGGTCATCTTCCGGCCTCTATCCGAAATGAACGGAAATTGGTTTTGGTTCGGCCATCAATCCTTCAAGGACTATCAAATGCTGTGGAAGTATATTTATGACGATCTCACCGGCCGGGGACTCAATCACCTGTTATGGTGCTACGAGTCCGCGCAGACCGAGCACTATTTCCAAAGTTCCAACAGCGTGGTGTCACCCAGTGATTATTACTATCCGGGCGATGGCATGGTCGATATCATGTCCCACAACCTCTACGACGACTTCTGGGTTCTGCCGCACGACTTGAACGCAGTTTACCGGAACTATCCGAAAATCTACGGCGTTCCGCAGGCAGGCTCCGGCAAGTCATCCCCGAACTCGCGTGATGGACATTTCGACAATCTCATCTACCTCGACCGGATCGAAGCTGCGTTTCCCAGAATGTCATTCTTTATCACTTGGGACACCTTCCAGGCCGGATCCGCCGGGCTCAATAAGCTATCGATTGTCGATTGCACCCATGCACTCGAACTGATGACCGATCCACGCGCGATCACCCTGGAAACGATGACCTGGAAAACTCCTTGGCAGCAGTGGGCGCAACAGAAGTTCGGGACTCTAGCAACTCCGCTGGCTGGGGATTGGGACCGTGACGGCTCAGAAAATGGACTGGAGTATGTCTTCGGAACCGATCCATTGGCCAGTCAGTCGTCACCGTTCACGGTAAGCCAAGGGTCACCCCTGACGATTTCCTTCCCCACCGATCCCTCAAGCTCTGCGGATCTAACTATCGAGGGCTCCGTCAACCTGATCGACTGGCTGCCGCTGGCAACGAGACCAAGCGGCGGCGCATGGACCGTGTTGGACGGAAGCGCGCTGAGTCTAACGCCCGCCGGCGTGGTCACTTTCACGGCCAGCGGCACCAGCGGATCGACGTTCCTCCGCCTGCGGGTGAACGCGGACTAGTGGCGTATGGAGCCTTTCGGATTGCTCCGACATGTCCTACATCAACGACCTAGCAGCCCGCGACCGGTCCGTGGTTTTTTTCCCGCCAGCGGCGGCAGAATTCGAGGAATTCGTAGTCCGACTGATACCATTGACGCACCCAAGCTAGAGCTTCATCGCTCAGCACCGGCCCGGAGGCCGTGCGCGGACTGCGGTTGGTGGTGACCGGATCTTCGGGCAGCCGGGTCTCTGGAGGCAACCCGAGAACCGGCTTCAAGCACTCGAAATCCTCAGCGAAGGTCTCGATTTGCCCGATGAACAGAATGGCCGACTCACGTGCGGTGAGAGCCGCCTCGTCACCGAACCAATCCCAGTAAGAACATTGCAAATGCGAGATGTGATTCATCGCGTCGACGGCCTCCACATGCAGCGGGTGCGCCGGATCGAGCGCGAGTGCGAGATCGTTGGCCGTCGGGAAAATCCCGAACGCCTTGGCCTCGGCTTCACTCCACGGCACGATGTGGGCGGGTGCTCCTTGTCGCTGGCGGCTGCCGAAGCCACTCACAAAACGCGACACTGGATCGCGGGTCACAAACAGGACGCGGTGGCCTGCGGCGACATGCTGCAGTTTCACGCGGTGTGGATGAAGATGCAGCACACAACGATCGGTCACCAGGTGTTGTCCAAGGATGGTCTTGAGGGTCGTGCCACCGGTTTTACGGATGTGCAGGAAATGGACGTTCTGCTTCCCGGTCAAGGCGGCTTGAAGCACTCTTTTCCGGTAGGTCAGTCTGCGGAATGAAAACGCCACGGCAGGAAATCGGTTAGTTCGGTTTTTGAGAGAAACTCACCACTGGTTATCGGTGGCGTATCCATAGCGGATGAGCATTTCGCCCGCATGGGATTTGAACAGGGATTTCTCCTCATCGCTGAGAGCACCTTTCCAGCGGTTGCGACCGTCGAAAAGTGGCTGAGTCACCTGCCACATCCGGTATTCGAGATGATTGTCGCCGGCGGGCGATGGAGGGCGCTCATGGCCCAGCTTTTCGTGGCGGACAAGGGTGTGATAGTTCTTCACATCCTCGCTGAAGGGCTCGCCGATGAATCCGAGAATCTGCGCGACCTCGCTGTCGAAATTTTCGATAAGATCCTCGTATTTGATGAACGTGACCCGCGGATCATTCTGGAATTGTTCCGCTGCGCTGTTGTCCCGCACCCAGCGTTTGATTCCGCTCAGCACGTCGCCTTTGCGGTCCTTGATGGACGTCGCCACATCGCGGCCATCCCGCACGATCACCAAGATCCGGGCCTCAGGGCGCTTGTTGAAAATGTTTTGAAGATGATGGATGTGAAGTGGCGTTTTTTCGACCCAGCGTTTCTTGCCGGCCTTGAGCGTTTCCATGTCAAAATCCCGTAACAGATAGGTGCGCTTCTTCGTGAACGCCGCGCTTTCATCAATGATGGGATGGATGTTAGGGTGCGCACCCAGAATCCGCAGCAGCAGGGTCGTCCCGCTGTGGCCGCAGCCGACGACGAAGATGGGATGCGCCCCGATTTCCTTGAGTTCGGGATGCCGCATGCCCAGCGCCTTGTGGGTGAAATAATTCCGGTGCTTGAAAAGGTCGATGAGGGAAATCATGAGAACGGGGTTTTAGTGGGTTTTCGAAGGGGTTCTTTTGCTTTTCCCGCTGAGGAGAACCAACGCGCGCCTCGGGGTTTTGAGCAATTCCAGAGCAAGATACTTGTAGGCGGCGAGCTTGCTGGGGCGGATGGTGATCGCGACCCAGTGGCGCACGTAACGCGAATGAAGTTCCGGCCAGGTGCGAGGAATGTTAGACGGGGTCTTGGTGATGCCGCCCTCGGAGTATTGAATCCACTTGGACGGATTGGGATACGCCCAGATCGGCGACCGCTGGTTCATTCTCAGGCGGAACCGCCAGGTGTTGGAAATCCGGAAACGACCATCTAACCGAAGATCACCCATGGCCTTGACGGAAATGACGTGGACTTTGTCGCCACGCAGCCTTTTCCCGTAAAGGTAATCGTCGATCCACGAGTAATAGCCCTCGTCCACGATTTCCCGGGTGGAAGACTTGCGCTCGCCGTAAGTGTTAGAAATGAACCATCCGACGTCGGGATGCGCTTTGATTTTCTCCAGCGCGACTTCAAGGCAGCGGGGATCCAGCTTCTCCTCATCATCCATGAAGGTGATGTAGTCGCACCCATTGGCGATCGCCTTTTCAATGGCGATGTTCCGCGCGTAATTGCACCCATGGTTTTCCGGAGTGCGGGTGTAGAAAAACCGGGGATCATTGATGCCATTTTCGACTTCGGAATAGTCCACGCTGGATCCATCATTGCAAACGTGAAACTCCCAGTCCGGGTAGGTCTGGTCCAGCGCCGATTGGAATGCCTGCAGCACCAACCGAGGGCGGTTGAAGGTCGGAACGATGATGCCGAATTTCATGGGCTGAAGGAAGACTCTGAAAGGGAGGTTTTGGATCGAACAGCCTTAAAAGTGGAATTTTTCAAGGATCCTGGCAGCGCAGCGGTCGGCTTCGCGAAGGACGGAGGGTGGTGGCCGGAGGGTTCGTGAAATCTCCCAGTCGGCGAAGCGAGTGAGAAATCCATCGCTTGCGAGTTTCTCCAATCCACGCAGGACTCGCGATGATTCCGTTAGGCGGGGGGCGGGCAACAGGCCGGTCCTCGCTCCGGCACTGAGGGCTTCGTAAATCATCGATACGGAATCCTCGGTGACCCACACTTCCCGCGCGGCCGCGAGCTTCCCGGGGAGCCATTCGGGCGGCGTTTGCTGATGGGAAAAAACCTCAAGGACAGGCAGCTTCCGGCGGATTTCATCGGTGAACCCGGCGGGGGTGCGACGCGAATCGGTGAGTTGCCAGGAGCCGTCGGTCGCGATTTCCGAGAGCGCGGCTAGCAGGGATTCGCCGTCCCATCCGTGACTGGACGACGGCCCGCCGATGAGGATCATTTTCCCATCCCGCCCGGAATCTGGCGGCGGAGAAACGCGGTTGAGCGCGCCTTGGGTGACGATGACGTTTTCGCGATCGCAGCCTTTGGCGAAATCATGGGCCGGGACGAGGCAAAGGTCGAAAAGGCCCAGCGGCAGGCTGGGTTTCATTAGGACCACGCTTTTGGCGCGATGTTTTCGGGCCAACCAGAGCAGGGCGAAATGGGTCGCATGCCCCGCACCGATGATCAGGTCCGGTTTCGGGAGCGCGGCGCTGGTGTCGAGTGCCGCCTTGACGCGAGTGACGATGCCGCGTTTCCCCGCGATGGAAACCCGGTGGACCTCGCACGGGATCCGCCGCGCGAGGGCGTTCGCGAGTCCGAGGGATTGGTTTTCATGGCCCGGCTTGCCGTCGCCAAGCAGCCAGAGGGTGAGAGGTTTTATCACGGCGGAGCCAGAATGCCACGGGCGGATGTTCGATTGCAACCCTGTGCGCCGAGCGGTAGAGTGCCGGATGAAAGTCCTTGGGTTGACCCTTTTTCTCGGAGCCAGCCTACTTGCGCAAACGCCCATACCCGTCGAAAAGCCGAGCTATGGGCGACCGGCACTCATCGCGACGGAAACGCTACGGGAATTCGAAACCCTGCCTGATGACCGGAAAAAACTGATTCGTGCGGCCATCGCCGTCGCTAAGGATTCCGGCTGGTTGCCCTATCTCTTCGGCGGCTCCGCTCCCAAGGACGGCGGATTCGATTGTTCCGGCGCGATGTATTTCGTGATGTCCGAAGCTGGCCTCCAGCCGCCACGAACGTCGGCGGCCCAATTCATCTGGCTCAGGGAGAAGGGCCGGATGACCGAAATCCCTGTGGAAGTGGCATCACTCGACGACCCGGCTCTTAAAAACCTCCAGCCCGGCGACCTGCTTTTCTGGGGCTGCACCTACGCCCCGGGCGATGATCGAAAGATCAACATTACCCACGTCGCCCTGTTTCTCGGCCATGAGAAAAAGGACGGCAACGCGGTGATGATCAACGCCACCGATGGCCGGTCTTACCGCGGCACCAAGGCGAATGGCTATGGCGTCTATGATTTC
>JBBQDJ010000114.1:0-9580 GCA_038319595.1 Verrucomicrobiales bacterium | reverse complement strand
GTCTTATCGGAATCCCTATCCGGCGCCTGCGGTCGTCTATTACCCAGCGCCGTCCTCCGGTGGATCTTCGAAATCCAGCATCAACTACGACCAGCCACTCTCCGTGAGCGCCGCCGCGAATCCTCCGGGAGACGAGGCAGTCACCACCCTCGCGGAAACGAAGTCGGCGGATGCCACCGAGGCCTCGCGCGCCGCTTTCAAGAATGCTGACTACGTGTCGGCTCTGAAATCGGCGGATGAAGCGATCGCCTACACCCCGGGCGACGTCACGCTGCACGAATACCGAGCCTTGGTGCTTTTCGCCCTCGGTCGCTACTCGGATGCCGCCGGCGTGCTCAACCCGGTGCTCGCTTCCGGTCCCGGCTGGGGCTGGGACACGATGGTCGGTTTCTATAACTCGGCCACCACCTACAGCGACCAGCTCCGTAAGTTGGAAAGCTATGTGAAGGGTAAGCCAGATGCCGCCGATGCGCGTTTCCTGCTAGGTTATCACTACCTCGTCAGCGGTCACATGGAGGATGCCTACGAGCAGTTCGATAAGGCCTCCAGCTTGCAACCTGCGGATTCCGTCTCCCGCCAGCTTCGCGATCTCACCAAGAGCTCACTGCCTGACAATGGAGACGCGACGCCCGAAGCGCCTGAACTACCCGCCCCAGCACCCATTCCCAGCGAGAAACTCGTCGGGACCTGGGTCAGCGACCGTGGTGAAGCTGGGAAGGTGACGTTCACCATGGCAGAAAGTGGCGACTACACCTGGAGCTACATCAATGGCGGCGATTCCAAGCTGATGAAGGGCACTTACGGCCTCGACGACAAGGGCCTGCTGGTTCTAACCGCGGATGATTCACAGATGGTTTCCGCCGTTACCCTCGACGGTGATAGCAAGATGAAATTCATCCTCGTGGGTGCCCCTGACGGCGATCCCGGCCTCGACTTTACCAAGGGCTGATCTCACCGCAAATCTACCAGACTCGGTGCCGGAGCGGATTCGTTCGCCCCGGCACTTTTCTTTCCTCTACCCAAACACACCATGACACTGAAAAATAAACTGATCGCCGAGTTCTTCGGCACCTTCTGGCTCGTCTTTGGCGGCTGCGGCAGCGCAGTCCTTGCGGCGAAGTTCCTTAGCACGGACCCGACCCCGGTCAACCTCGGCATTGGCTTTGTCGGCGTTTCCCTCGCCTTTGGTCTTACCGTGATGACCATGGCCTTCGCCATCGGCCACATCTCCGGTTGCCACCTCAATCCCGCAGTGTCCGTCGGTCTTTGCGTCGGTGGTCGCTTCGACAAGAGCGAGCTGTTACCTTACATATTCATCCAGGTGCTGGGAGGCATCGCGGGAGCTGGAGTTCTATCGATCATTGCGGGCGGCCAGGCGGGTTTCAGCTTTGCAGGCGGATTCGCGTCGAACGGTTTTGGTGAACATTCACCCGGCGGCTACACGATGATGGCGGCCTTCACTGCGGAAGTGGTGCTGACCTTCTTTTTCCTAATGATCATCCTTGGCGCGACAGACAAGCGCGCACCACAGGGCTTCGCACCAATCGCCATCGGCCTCGGACTGACGCTGATCCACCTAATCGGTATTCCGGTGACGAATCTATCAGTGAATCCCGCCCGCAGCACGGGTCCGGCGCTCTTCGTCGGTGGCTGGGCCATCGCGCAGTTGTGGTTATTCTGGATCGCCCCAATCATTGGTGCGATTCTGGCGGGCGTGGTCTATCCGCTGATGGCAGGCAATCCCTCGCGGAAATAGTCCACCACTTGAATTTCTCACTCGGGAGAGGTGAAATTCCGACAGCCCCGGAGCCACCAGAAGGTGGCTCCGGGCTTTCCCATTTGATCCTGTTTCAACTATCCAATACTGTGTGATTGGTATAAACACGCGGCCCGCGAAGCGCTTTTCCACCAAAATCATCCCACATCGTTTCACATGCTCGACGAATTTCTCTCCCGTAATTTCATCAATCAGTGGGTGGTGCTTGTTTTCGTAACCGCGCTGCTGCTGGGACTCGCGGAAACCGGCTACCGATTCGGAATCTCCGCCCGCCGGAAAAACGCGGACGCTGCGGCTGGCCACAGCGGCAGCGTGCAGGGCGCGGTGCTGGGACTGCTCGGGCTCCTGTTAGGATTCAGCTTCGCCATGGCCGTGGGCCGTTACGATGCACGGCGGGCACTGGTGGTGGACGAGGCGAACTCCATCGGCACTACTTGGCTGCGCGCCGATTTTTTGCCCTCGCCCCACAAAGAGGAAGTGAAGGATCTACTGGTTCGCTACACCAAACTACGGATCGAAAAATTCGCCGTCGTGGTTTCCATGGAAGCGATGGCTCCTGTCCGCAAGGAAGTTTCGGAATTTCACAATTCACTGTGGAAACAGGCGAACGACGCCGCAAAGACCCAGCCCACGCCGATTACCGCCAGCTTCATTACCACCCTGAATGAAACCATCGATCTCGACTCCAGCCGTATGGCGGCGCTGCGCAATCACGTTCCCGGCGCGGTGTGGCTATTGCTGCTCATCGTCGCTGGCTGCGGTTCGTGGGCGAGCGGTTATGGTAGCGGTACCACAGGTATCCGCTCGTCGTTTAGCCAACTCGTTTTCCCAATCCTGATTGGTGTGGTCATCACGCTCATTGTTGATATTGACCGACCGCGGAAAGGCATGATCGGTGTCAGCCAACAGCCACTCTTGGACCTTCTCAACAACATCCAACCTAACAAGCTATGAAACCCCAACATTTTCTCCCACTCGCATGCGCGGCGATGATCGCCCCGGCATTTTCCCAAGCACCCGCCGCCTATGAGACCGGCGTGGTTCTGAAGGCATCCGATCTGCTCCCGGCGGAAATCCTCAGAGGCCCGTCATATCGCGTGCGCGACCGGGTCGTGACGGATGGCTACTTGGCGCATTTCGAGATCGATAGCGACTTCGGCACCTTCGATGCAATCGGGGTGCCCCAGGCGAAACGCAGGATCGTCGAGGCGGAAGCCATCAAGACGTTGGTGGAGACGAGCAAGGGCGACCTTTTCGCCGAAGGACTGAAACGCTCCATCGAACAACCGATCGACGCAGTAAAAAACATCGTCAAGGACCCGATCAAATCCGTGAAACAAGCACCTGCCACCGTGGGGCATTTTTTCACCAAGGTCGGTTCCGCCATCGGTCGCGCGGGCGGCAGAGTGAAGGACAGTATCGAAAACAACGGCCCGGCGCCGTCTGGGGCCGCAGTGGGCGAGGCCGCGAAAAACGCCGCTGGATTCGACAAGGCGAAACTCGCCACCGCCAAACAGTTAGGCGTGGATCCCTATTCCGATAACGCCCGTCTCCAGGAGGAAATGGACAAGGTCACCTGGGCGTTCTTCGCTGGCGGGCTGCCGCTGCGGGTCGGAGCTGCTGTCGTTTCCGCTGGTGTGGCCGTGGTCGCTACTAACATGGTCGGCATTCCAGAGGACACTTACGCGCTCACCCAGTCCGAGTTGGCGCTCCGCGATGGTCGCTCGCTCGCCGCGATGGGAATCTCCGACGAGGACATCAAGACGTTCCAACTCTACGGACCGCTGAGCACCACCCGCCGCCATCGGATCACACTCGCACTCGAAGCTTTGCCAAAAGCCAAAGGCCGTGGCCGCATCATCCAACAGGCCAACGCCTGCGAGTCCGCTGAGGATGCGGATTTCCTGATCGCAGCGCTCGCCATTCTCGCGGATCGCCAGCGCAGTGGCGCGGCAGATTACGCCTCACTCGAAGTTCTTGGCCGCCTGCCCGGTGCGATGAACGCCAAAGGGGAGCTGGAAGTGCCCGCTCCGGTGGACTATGTGACATGGACCGAGCAGGTCGCCGCCTTCTCCCAGCGCGACGACCTCGGCACCGCACCGAAAGTGCTGGTCCATACCGGGAGCCTCTCCGCTGCTGCCACCGCCGGCTTGACCGCTGCCGGTTGGAAGGAAATCCCAGTCGCTTACCCCTCACGTTGAAATTTGCCGCCATGCATCCCAAGACCTCTCTTCTATTCGCCACCTTATTGCTGGCATCCTGCTCCGCTCCGATCTCCTATCAGAAAGTTTCGTGTCGCACGCCCACCGG
This sequence comes from Verrucomicrobiales bacterium, assembly GCA_038319595.1. GTDB lineage: Bacteria > Verrucomicrobiota > Verrucomicrobiia > Verrucomicrobiales > Akkermansiaceae > Luteolibacter. The sequence continues at coordinate 5,493 of JBBQDJ010000114.1, read as the reverse complement.
TGATTATGTCGCTGCTCCGCTATCAGATGCGTTGCGTGAGCTGGAAGTTGCCAAGGCAGAACGTGATCCCGTGGCGGCCAGTGGGCACCTGTTTGAAAGCGCCCGACTCGCAGGGAAAAAAGCCCTCGCCGGAGAGCCTGGAGCGCTCGCTCTCTATAACCAGGCTGTTGGATTGTTAGTCGAGCGTCTGGGCGACGCGAAATCCCTGCCTTGGGGCCGTAGCATGACCATCGGTGCAGGAGCGGCAAGCTACACCCTGCGCGGAAAACTGGAACCCGGCGCACCCGCAGTCGAGCGGCAGTATGTGAATGTGGAAGGGTTGAAGTTCCGCGGTGTTTATTCCGAGGTGTCTGCCACGCGGCCCGGCGTCGGCGCGCCGCTCATCGCCATTTCACCGAAAAATAAGGACTTTCGGCGCACTTACGAATCTCCGCAGGTCCACGAGGCACTTACTGCGGTGCTCCGATTTGATAACGAGAAATCTGCAACCCTCGAACTCCACAATCCGCTGAACGAGGACCGGATTTCCATTGCGGGTCGCAATCCTGAACTGGCGGCGGATTTCAGTGCACCGGTCTCGATGGCGCTGTCCGTCGCCCGTCCCGACAAACTCGGCCTCGTTCGCCTGCTCAATCCCCAGAAATACTCCGACACGGCGCGGCTGATCATGATTCAGGAATATGACAAGAACCGCATCCCCGTGCTCTTCGTCCACGGTCTCGATTCTACTCCTGCTACCTGGACGCGGATGTATAACAGTCTGATGCAGGATCCGGCGATTCGTAAAAATTATCAATTCTGGTTCTTCAGCTATCCCAGCGGTTATCCCTATCCCTACTCCGCATCGCTGCTCCGCAAGGAACTCGACGGAGTGGACCGTCTCTATCCGGATCACAAGAAAATGATCATTATCGGCCATAGCATGGGCGGCATGATCAGCCGCTTGATGGTCACCGATGCAGGAGATAAAATCTGGCGCGACATGTTCGGGAAATCTCCCGCAGAAACCAAAATCTATGGATCCAGCCGCCAGCTCATGGAGGACGCCATCGTCTTCCACCAACGTAAGCAAATCGACACCGCGATCTTCATCGCTTCTCCTCACCGCGGCTCGGAACTGTCCAATCATTTCATCGGCCGCATCTTCTCCCGTCTCGTCCACCTTCCTACGTTCCTCACGGACGCACGGAACGCCTTCGCTTCCGTGATGACTGCCGACGAAGCGTCGCTCCAGCTCGACCGCGCACCGAACAGCGTGGACACACTCTCGCCTAACAATCGATTCGTCCGCGAAGTGAACAAACTGCCGATCGCCCCCGGCGTCACCTATCATTCGATCATGGGCGACCGTGGCAAGGGCAACACGCCCGATTCCAGCGACGGAGTGGTACCCTACTGGAGTTCCCACTTTGACGGTGCTGCCTCGGAGAAAATCGTTCCGTCGGGCCACAGCGCCCATGAGAATCCCGAAGGAATTGCGGAAGTTCGCCGCATCCTTCATGCCAAAGTAAACTGAAGCAAAGCATGGTTTTTAAGTTCCTTCGCAGGGTCAGTAAGTTTCTCATTTGTCTGATAGGTTTGCTGGCCATCCTGTGGGCGATGGGAGCCTTGTGGTTCGACCTGCCGCTCCATCCGGTGTTCAGGAAAATCATCGCGGTGTTGTTCTTCGCCAACGCCGCATTCTTCTGGTGCTTCGGGAAGGGCCGTGTCCGTTTGACTGCGCCAGCGCTCACCGCCGTGGTGGTCATCTGGTGGTTCACGTTGAAACCCTCCAACACGCGCGAATGGATCGTCGATGTCGGCGAAACGGCGTGGGCGGACGTCAATGGCGACGAAGTCACGTTTCACAACGTGAGAAACTTTAACTACCGCACGGAATCGGATTACATCCCGCAGTGGGAGATTCGCAAGGTGCGGCTTTCGAGTATCACTGGCGTCGATATGGCGATCAACTATTGGGGGTCACCATACATGGCACATCCCATCGTGAGTTTCCAGTTCTCGGACTCACCGCCGCTGTGTTTCTCCATCGAGACCCGCAAGGAAAAGGGCGAGAGCTACTCGGCGATCGGCGGGATCTATCGGCAATATGAACTGATTTACGTCGTCGCGGACGAGCGCGACGTCATCCGCGTCCGGACCAACTACCGCAAGGGCGAGGAGATCTATCTCTATCGGTTGAAGATCAAACCTGAACAGGCACGCGAGAGATTCATGGGTTATGTGAAAACCCTCAATCAACTCAAGGATCAGGCCAGGTGGTATAACGCTGTCACGAACAACTGCACCACCAGCATCCGCACCCAGAACGAAGGCAAGCGCCAACCGTGGGACTGGCGAATCCTCGTCAACGGCTACGGCGATGAAATGCTTTACGAAAACGGCGGCATTCAAACGGCGGACCTGCCATTCCTCGACCTGAAGAAGCGTTCGCTGATTAACAACGCGGCCGAGGCAGCCGATGCGGCACCGGATTTCACCCGCCGGATTCGAATGAATGTTCCAACGTTTTCGCCCTGAGAATGGCGGGCTCCGGAGCTTTTCAAGCGATCATCAAAAAATCAAATTGCCAACCCGTTACCACCTGCTACAACTCCGCCGTCCTCCGCAAGTCACCATTAATTCAATGACTTATGGAGATTTTTCAGTCTTGAGATTTCTGTTTAGCCGGCTTAGCTCAGTGGTAGAGCAACTGATTTGTAATCAGTAGGTCATCAGTTCGACTCTGATAGCCGGCTCCAGCTTGTAATCAATGACTTGCGAGTGCGCATTGCTCCCTTTTTCAATTGTCAGAAAAACCTGTTCCGGCAGATTTCCGGCAGTTTCGGACGGGACCTTTCCAGTTTGGAGTCGCTTGCGACCGCTTTGGCTATGATCCCCAACTCTTCTTCATGTCTTTTTTAAGCTCGAAGGAACTGCTGAGGAACTGCGACTCCCCATTGTGCCCGGTGCGAGATGAAAGACGTCTTCGGCTTTGATTTGCTCCGTGGCCGACAGATACGCTAGAGCATTTAAGACTCACCGTGCGGAGCCATTCACGGCTGACCGCCGACACTGGCCAGCTCTTTTCATGATCCTTGCCTTCGAAAGATTTCCTTCAACCGCGCGATCGCCCGCCGGGATTCTTCTGACCCTAACCGGGGCATCTCCGAGCTGATGTGCAGTTCCAAGCCGGGTGCCAGGCGCACCCTCCTCCATATCTCCGCCAAGTCTGCGGCTGAGAAGGACGCCCTCGCTGCTTCGCCTTCCACCTCACCTCCATCCCGGGCGACAATCTCCACGCCGCCCAGTAGCATTCGCTCCAGTTCCTCGGTACCGCGTCCGGTTAGCAGCTTGGCGATCTGCTCGGCTGATACCCGCTCTGACAACAACCTTCGCACGAGCAGCGCCTGAAGGAAGTGACGGAACCCGTAGCTCGCCAGCCGTCCGAGTTTATCCGGGACGTCGATGCAGCCGAGCGTTTGGTAGTGGCGGAAGCTGCGTTCCGTGAAGGTCAGCTTGACTCGGCTTGCCGTGGATTTCGTGGGATCGTCATCACCGGCCATCAACGCCGCGACACGGTTGACCCTATCGATAAGTCCGGCGAGCGGCACGCCCGCTTGCCAATCGTCCGAGGCCTCCTTCGTGAATGCGAGAAGCGCTGCTGGCGGCAGATTGCTGGATGAATGGGAGTCGGCCACAGGAGTTTTATGCAATAATCATTGCGTAATTGCAATAGACATTGCAATTACAGGTCTTTGGGAGTATTGTTCCTGCACGTCGGCCGCGCCAGAGAACCACAGAGTTTCTGTAAGGTGGGCCACTGACAAGAAAGCCGAAACACGACAAATCAGCCATGAGCACGACAAAGACCACCAAAGCCCCTGCACGCCCGCAGGAGACCACGCCGGAGATCACGAAGGACGACAACATCAAGATGTTGAGTCTTGAGGAGAGGGTTCAACAGATTGTGGCCCGACTTGAACCGGTGATTGAGACCCTCCAGTCATATGAAGGGATATCTGAGCATGACGTGACATTGCTCTGGGATGTGAAGGCCATCCAAGGCAATGGCAAGCAGTTCGCCCGTGTGAGAGGCACTAGCACTCTCAACGACTTGCTTGCGCCGCACGCGATATTGAATGCTCTGCAGAGAGTGGATGAGGAAATTATGAATAAGATCGTGACTCCCATGGTGGGTGCCTTCCAAGACGAAGCGAACCGGCAGGCGCTTGAGGGACTTGCGGCGAAAGAGGCGGGGGTCGCCCACGATGACCTGACGGATGACGATCTGCGATGAGAAGACCGAGCGCTATGATCTGACAAATGCGAGCGCTATCGACCAACAGCCCCATGGACGACGCCGCCGAACTCGCCGCGCTGCAAGAGCACTTCGACATACCGGGGCTCGGCCACGGCGACCCGATTGTAGGGTTCAATCTGCTGGCGTCCATGGCCTGCACATTGGCCAACTTCGCACCCGACGACGGCGCAGTGTTTCACCCGGACGGATCGCCCGCCCGGCTTGGCACCAGCCTGTTGGTAATCGGCAGTGCAAGTACTGGCCGGGTAGTGGACGAAATCATCTTCGAAGCCAACCGGCGGCAGAACAACCTCGTTGCCCACCTTGAGGATTATTTCGAGTGGCTCGACAGAACCAAGGACAATCCCAATGTCTCGCGCCTACCGGAGCCCGGCTCCGGGGTGTCGGTGGGACTGATCGCTGACACGCAGTCTGAGTTTGGAGACATGTTCAAGGGCCACGTGGGGTCTTGGCGAAAAGTGCTGGAAATGCTCCCGCACCAGACGATCCGGCAGATCGAAAAACATCCGAAGTTCCTCGTCAGCGTGGGCGGACGGAAGGACATGGAGTCACAGCTGCAACGGCTGCGCCCCGGGTGTCCGCTTGTTCACCTCGGACTCTCCCATCCCAACGACCTCGCGCTTTTCTCCGACGCGGGATCGGCACTCTTGGAAGGCCGCTATCCGCTCGACGACGGCGTCCGGACCGTCAAAGGCAACATCCTCGTCACCGATCCGATGCATGTCCTGATGGCCGCCGCTCAGAACCCCGACGAGCGGACCCGCTGGCTAGGACAGTTGCTGTGGCTCAGCGACTGCGACTCCGGGCCGGACGCACTCCGCTCGGAACCCGGCGGCGTCCAAACGTCTAGCGCCCGGATCGAACATAGGTTCCGCCTCGCGCTTGGGAAGGTGATGACCTACCGGTTCAATCTGCCCGACATGCCGCCGATGGTGCTGTTTGCTGACACTCGTGCGGCCTCGGTCCGATGGACGATGTTCCTCAGGGAGATGGAGCCGCGGCTTCCGGGAATTTCGGGTGCAGCCCGCAATCTGCTGACCTCGCTGGTATTTGGCCTGGGGTTGATGGCTCCGAAGGCCTGTAGGGTTACGGTGGAGGGCGTGGAAGCCATGGCCCGTTTTCTCGTCCACCGGATGGCCAATGCGCGCCTTGCCATTCTGCACTCCGGGGAGGTCGCCCGGAGGCGTGGG
>JBBQDJ010000113.1:0-9587 GCA_038319595.1 Verrucomicrobiales bacterium | reverse complement strand
GATTCCGTCGGGATGTCCCGGGAAATTTTCGACCTCGGTGGTGGTGGTGAGCTGGCCACCCGGTTGGGTTCCAGACAGGAGGAGCGGGGTGAGATTGGCGCGGGCGGTGTAGATGGCTGCGGTGTATCCCGCGCAGCCGGTGCCGATGATGATGACGTTTTCCATGATTCTGTGAGCGTTTGGCCTCGAGTAGTATTCCGGCGGATCCCCGGGCGAGTCAACCCCGGCATGGCAATCCAGTTGAATCGTTACCAAGTTGCCACGATTTCCAACAAACGCGTTGCACCCACACCGGATTGGCAGAGAATCCCGCCGTCTATGAGTCCTGATTTCATCCGCGAAGCCCTCCGCCAAGTCCGCTACCCCGGTTTTTCCCGGGACATTATTTCCTTTGGCCTCGTCAAGGACGTCAAGTGCGAGCCCGGCCTGGTGACCGTCCACATCGAGGTCGCCACCAGCGACCCGAAGATTCCCGAAAAGATTTTCCAAGACTGCCACGCCATCCTCGATCCCCTGCCGGACGTGGGCACGGTGAAAGTAGAAATTGAAATCAAGGACGCGCCGGCGGGCGGCGGCGGATCTGTTGGAAAATCCTCCATCCCCGGAGTGAAGCGCATCATCGCGGTCGCATCTGGAAAAGGCGGCGTCGGAAAATCCACCGTCGCAGCGAATCTCGCAGTCGCCCTCGCCGCCACCGGCGCGAAGGTCGGGCTGTGCGATTGCGACCTCTACGGACCGTCGGTGGCCCAGATGTTCGGCGTCAACGAACGGCCGATGGCCAATGATCAGGACGAAATCATCCCGCTCGAAGCGCACGGCATCAAACTGATGTCGATGAGTTTTCTGCTAGAGGATCGCTCGCCGGTGATTGTCCGCGGCCCGATGGCCACCCGTTACACCCAACAGTTTCTGCGGCAGGTCGCTTGGGGAGACCTCGACTATCTGGTGCTCGATCTTCCACCCGGCACCGGCGACATCCAGCTCACCATCGTGCAGACGGTGAGCGTGGATGGCACCATCATCGTCACCACCCCGCAGGAAGTCGCACTGATCGACGCCCGCAAAGCCGTTTCCATGTTTGCCAAGGTGAATGTCGCGATCCTGGGCCTCATCGAAAACATGGCCTGGTTCGAAGGCGACGACGGCAAGCGCTATCCGATCTTCGGCAAGGATGGCGGCGTTCGTGAGGCGGAACATCTCAACGTTCCGCTGCTGGCCCGGATCCCGATCGACATCGAAACCTGTGAACGCGGCGATCGCGGTGCCCCCGTCGCACTGGTTTCGCCTGCGGAAAACAAAATCTCCGCGGCATTTCACGAGCTTGCGAAAGAAATTGGAGCCAAGCTCCCGGTCCGCTGATCAAGGCCCGACCTTCATCACATAGCCGACGCTCCGGATCGTCCGGATCACCGATTCCTGCCCGGCGTGGTCGAGCTTCCGGCGCAGGCGCATGATAAAAATTTCCACGGTCCGGGTGTCATACTCGTGCTCTCGTTCCCAGATCCGCTCGCAGATTTCATCTCGGGTAAAAACCCGTCCGGGCTCCTTCATGAACACTTGCAGCACCTCGAATTCACGCGGCGAAAGCTCGATTTTCTCGCCTCCCCGGCTCACCTTGCGAGCGCCGAGATCCATGCACATGTCGCCCACCTGCAGGACTTCCTCGGAGGGAAGCGGCACGCTTCTTCGTCCGAGAACGTCAATCCGTGCCAACAACTCCTCCATGGCAAATGGCTTGGTCAGGTAATCATCAGCACCGCCTTTCAATCCCGCCACCCGGTCACCGATCTCGGATCTGGCAGTGAGCATCAGGACCCTAACCGGAAGCTTCGCGGCCCGGATCTTCGCAAGCACTTCGAAGCCGTCGAAACCCGGTAGGTTTACATCCAGAAGCACCAGATCGAACCGCGAGTGGATCACCGCCGCAATGGCCGCAGGTCCATCAACCGCCTTGCTCACCGCATGACCCGCCCGGGCCAGCGCCCGATTCACCTGATCGGCCAGTTGGGGCTCATCTTCTACCAGAAGGATATCCATGACTGGATGGATACAAACCTTGTTACTTTCGATCGCAAGCTCCGATAAGTAACCACTTGGTAGTTTTTCAACAAGAATTGCACCCCTCCCCTTCGCTGTGTATGAACAGGGGTGCCTACCTCCCCGATTCCTGCTATGAATGAAGACCCCGCTGCCGTCTCTGGCCACACCCTCACCGACCATGCAGGAATCGTCGGCGTCAGAACAGATCCCGTCAAAGCGACGGTGGAAATTGATTTCGATCCGGAAAAACTGAGTGAAAAAGACGTGGTCGCCATCGTCAGCGAACACGGAGATCAGGTGTCCACTGCATTAGCGAAAGCCATCTATCGGCTGGAAGGCAGCGCCTGCGAGGCCTGCGCCATCAAGCTGGAGCGCCGGGTCGAGAAAATCCCAGGGGTGCGTCGTGCGTCCGCCACCTACCTCGGGCGAGTTCTATCAGTCACCTTCGACTCGGAAGACCCCGGCAGCCCCTCGATGTTTGAACGGTTGCGGATTGCAGGAGCCGACATTTATCCGCTCGAGCTGACCCGGGCCATCGACAAAATGCCATTCTTCAAGAAGCTCCGCGCGGGCGAACTCAACGAGGAAATCTCCTGTGCACTCGGCTTTGCGTTCCTGATGGCCGCGCTTGCGGTGGGGAAGCTATCGGGAATCAGTATCGTCACCCACGCCCTGTATTTCGGTGCCTATGTCTTCGCCGGGCAGCAAGGCGTTAGATCGGCGTTTGCCTCGTTGCGGGAACGCGTGTTAGATGTGGACGTGCTGATGGTCCTCGCCGCGCTGGGAGCAGCGGTCATCGGCGCACCGTTCGAAGGAGCCTTGTTACTGTTTCTCTTCAGCTTCTCCAACGTCCTTCAACGCCACGCGATGGAACGCACGCAGAGAGCCATTGAATCCCTGCTTACGCTGCGGCCCAGCGAAGCCTTAGTGAAACGAAATGGTGGGACGGAAAAGGTGCCGGTCGAAAGTCTTGAAATCGGCGAAATCGTCATCGTCAGACCCGGCGAACAGATTCCCGTGGACGGCGTGATCAGCGAAGGCAGCACGAATGTTGACGAATCCTCCCTCACTGGCGAATCGATGCCAGTCTCCAAACCCTTGGGTAGCCAGTTGTTCGCTGGCACGCTCAATCAAAGCGGCGGAATCGAACTCACCGTCAGCAAACGCTCCGACGACTCGGCGCTGGCGAAAATGGTCAAGCTCGTCGCCGAGGCTCAGGCCGAGAAATCCGGCACCCAGCGCTTTCTTGAAAAAGCCGAGCAATACTACGCGATGGGAGTCATTGGACTCACCGTCCTCGTTTTTCTGATTCCATGGCTGCTCGCCAACGAATCATTTTCCACGGCATTCTACCGCGCGATGACGATCATGGTCGTCGCCTCGCCATGCGCTCTGGTGATCAGCACGCCTGCCACTGTTCTATCAGCGATCGGTGGCGCCGCCCGGCGCGGCATCCTGATCAAGGGTGGTTCGCATCTCGAACGCGCCGCCCGCATCGACATCGTGGCCATTGATAAAACTGGCACCCTAACGGTCGGCAAACCCTCGCTGACGGAAATGGTCACGGCCGACGGTTCATTTGAAATCGGCCAACCCTTACCGGATCCGGTGATCGCCCTGCTCAGAGCCGGAGCGGCCCTTGAGGAAAAGTCCGAGCATCCCCTCGCCCATGCCATCGTCAAAAGCGCCGCCGACCTTGGAATCCCACTTCCTCCTGCATCCGATTTCCAGTCCACCGCAGGCAAGGGGGCCGAGGCCACCATTGAGTCCGTGCGCTACCTCATCGGCAGCGAACGGCTTTTCCGCGAATTGAATGCCACCGACACCGAAGCGCTGGACCGGATTTCCAAACCACTCCAGGAAAAAGGCAAGACCTGCGTTTGGCTCGGCACTCGCAACGGCGACTCTGTTAGAGCGCTCGCCGTGCTGGTCATGGCAGATACCATCCGCCCCGCGGCGCGCCAACTCACCGAGAATCTTCATCGTCTCGGCGTGAAAAAAGTCGTCATGCTCACCGGTGACCAGCGCCTCGTCGCCGAAGCAATCGCCCAAGAAGCGAAAGTGGATGAAGTCTTCGCCGAGCTGCTCCCAGAGGATAAACTGAACGTCATCCGCGAGCTCAAGAAGGAAGGCACCGTCATGATGGTGGGCGACGGTGTGAACGACGCGCCCGCCCTCGCCATTTCCGACATCGGCGTCGCCATGGGCGCGGCCGGCACCGACGTGGCGATGGAAACCGCGGACATCGTGCTGATGGGCGACCGCCTGGAAAATATCCCACTCCTCCTCAATCACGCCCGGCGGGCAAGACGCGTGTTGATGCAGAATCTCATCTTCGCCAGCGCGGTGATCGTCGTGCTGATTATCTCGGCCCTTGGGTTCTCGCTGGCACTTCCGTTAGGCGTCGTCGGTCACGAAGGTAGCACGGTGCTGGTCTGCCTCAATGGCCTGCGGTTACTGTTAGTCCACCAAGCGAGCAAGGCCTGAATCAACCCATTCTGCGGGCTTCGGCGATGATGTCCTCATTCTTGAACTTTCCGACGATCTCTCTTTTGTAAAGGTGCCCTCCACCCCAAACAAAATCCTTGGACAGTTCCGTATTCACGAAGGCACTCGCATTCTTCTCGGATTCCTCCCAAACAGGGCCTTTGATCACCGCATTCCGCCACGCTTGAGCATACAGGACATGATCGAATTCCTCCGTCTCATGAACTTTCCCATCGTGAATGTGCAAGGTCGGGAAAAATAGCTTCCCGGGTGTAGCGGAAGGGAATTGAAACGCCATCGGGTGGACTTGTTGGTTTCCTTTGCGCAGCTTGAAGACCGCGAACCCGAAATCCTTGTAGTGAGGCAACGATTTCCAAACAGCGGAATCTAATCGAAACTGGGCATCGAGCCGGGAAAAGTCCGCAATGGTAGGAACAAATGAGGCGTTGAACGAACCGACTTTCTGAACTTCCAAGGGCTTCGGTGGGGGTCCGAAAGGCATAGCATTCGATCTTCCTTCCGCTGCAAGCGCGACCGGCCGAGGAAATGCCCTTTCCATGTGTTTGAAAAAAGCCGGGTAGCCGCTGAGATCGACAAATTTCACGGCGTCGTCCTTCGCTGGATGGACCACTGGGATCGGAAGGATCATCGCCAACTCCTCATTGGCATCCAGTCGCATTTCGTAAACGACACACTGGTTCACCGCGTCCAAAAAACGGGCGAATATCTTGGTGCCTTGAACAGAAGTCACGGGGCGAGTGAAGCAACACATGCCGTCATCCCAACATCCGCGCGCTGGGATGTCCAACATCAAAGAGTGCCCGGGTGCAACTGAAAGTGGTGGGCATTCAAGAACCGTGACCGTCCTGCCCTACGCTGCCAGTTTAAGCATTTTCAACTACAGATGAACAGGATGGACGTAGATAAAGAGGGATATTCGTTGATATCCATCTGCGTCCATCCTGTTCATCTGCGGTTTGATTCTTTGATCTTCATGCTTAAACTGACCATGTGCCTCGTCTCGCTCACGCTCCCTGATCGCATCCAAATACAACACCGAACTCTTGAACGCACCTGGCTGCCTACCACTTTCGTTACACCCAGTGGCACCGCCCTGCCGGAGCGGTTCACGGAAGTTTTGCGAACACACCCGCGGCCGCCTTTTTGGAAATCCCTTGGTTCTGGGCGTATGCCGCTGCGGCGGAATTTCGGAGATCCTCCGGCGGACTACCTTTCGCCCACGACGGTAACGTATCGCGGAGGATGAACGAACCGGGATACATCAACTGCGTGGTGAGAACGACCGGCTTCACGCCGAGCGAGGTCAGCCGTTCCTTGAAATAGCTCTCGCTGACGCAACACAAGACGATCGCATCGGCAGGTTTCACCGCCTTTTTATCCGGCGGGGAAACGGCGCCATCCATCAGCACGTTGTGACCGATGTAAGCACAGAGATCATGGTTGCCGGAGACCAGCGCCATTTCAAAAGCAGTTAGGCAGGCTTTGATTTCCGAACCGCGCCATGCTTCGGCAGTGACTTCGACGTTACCGGATTTATGAAGATAGACCAAGCGTTCGAAAATCCGCTTATCTTCCGGGACTTCCTTTTTCTGGAGACTCCAGTCTTTGCTCGCATGAAAGCAGCCGGAGAAACCGTCGGTGCATCCCCAATAAAGATTATCGGCAGGCTTGTTGCCGTCGCCGATTTTCGGGGAGACCGGGATGATTCCCTGTGTTGCGTTGTCACAAAGCGCAACAAAGACCGCGACCTTTTTTGGGGCTGCCCACGCGGAATGAACCAGCAGCAACGCAATGAAGAGAAACTTCATGATTAGAATTAACTTAAGCCAGCAACTAGCGCAACCTCCGTCTTCAGCGGTCCCACTTCTTGGAACGACGGGTCATATTCTTTTTCACCACTGATTTTTTCCGAGAGGAAACAGCAGGAGGCGCGGTTTTGACGGTGGCTTTCGAAGCGGGCTTCGCCGCAGTTTTCGTGGCTGACTTTGCTGCGGGTTTCACCGCTTTTTTCGCTTTGGCGACGAGCAAGCTTTTACCGGTCATTTGCTTGGGCTGTTTCACACCGAGCATCTCCAACAGCGTCGGAGCGACGTCGGCGAGAATGCCATCGCGGACGGTGTAGTCCGCGGCGTCCTTCGCGACGTAGAAAATATGAACGAGGTTGGTGGTGTGGGCGGTGTTAGGCGAGCCGTCGGCGTTGCGCATGAACTCGCAGTTTCCATGATCCGCAGTGATGAGGAGCTTGCCACCGAGGCGCAGAGTTTCCTCAGCGATGAGTTTCACATCCTTGTCGATGACCTCGCAGGCTTTCACTGCTGCTTCGACGACACCGGTGTGACCGACCATGTCAGGGTTGGCGAAATTGAGGATGACCATGTCGTAGTCCTTGAGTTTGGCGAGGACGGTGTCGGTCACCTGACCGGCGCTCATTTCCGGTTTGAAATCATAGGTCGGCACATCCTTGGGCGAAGGAATAATGAAGCGGTCCTCGCCCTGATAGGCGACTTCCTCGCCACCGTTGAAGAAGTAAGTGACATGCGGGTATTTCTCAGTTTCCGCGATGCGCATCTGGGTCATGCCGGCGTTGGCGACCGTTTGGCCAAGCACCATGTCGAGCGTTTGCGCGGAGAAGATCGCCGGGCACGCGTATTTTTCATCATACTGGGTGAGGGTGACGAAATGGATTTTCGGAGTGACCTCGCGGTCGAAGCCGTCGAAGTCCGGATAGAGAAACGCTTCGGAAAGTTCGCGCGCCCGGTCGGAGCGGAAGTTGAAGAACAGGACCACATCGCCATCCCTAACACGCTGGGTGTCCGGTTCATTGAAGATCATCGGCGGCATGAACTCGTCGGTCTTGTCGAGACGGTAGTAGTCGGCGACAGCCTCGCTCGCGAGGACATCGCGCTTCTCTCCTTTTCCTAACACGATGGCGTCCCAAGCGAGCTTCACACGGTCCCAGCGCTTGTCGCGGTCCATGGCGAAATAGCGTCCAATCACCGTGGCGACGTGGGCACCGCATTTCGCCGCCTCGTCTTCGACCTTTGCCAAGTATGCCTGACCGCCAGTCGGGGAGGTGTCGCGACCATCCGTGATCGCATGGATGAAAATGTCGTTCACACCGGCCTTCTTCGCCAGCTTCACCATGGCGATGAGCTGGTCCTGATGACTGTGGACGCCACCGTCCGAAACGAGTCCGATGAAATGGAGACGGCCGGTCTTGGCCTTTTCAAGCGCCTCGGCAAACACAGGATTTTTCGCCAGCGTCCCTTCCTCGATCGCTTTGTTGATGCGGGTGAGGTCCTGATAGACGATGCGGCCGGCACCGAGGTTGAGGTGGCCGACTTCCGAATTCCCCATTTGGCCCGGAGGCAGACCGACATCGAGGCCGGACGCGCTGACAAAACCTTTCGGGTATTTCGCGAACATCACCTCATGGAAGGGAGTCTTGGCGAGCAGAGTCGCGTTGCCATCCTTGACAGCGGTTTTTTCTCCTCCGGGATTCACACCCCAGCCGTCGCGAATGATGAGCACTACAGGTTTCTTGGCCATGACGACGCGGATTTACTCCTCCCTGCGATAGTGGGCAAGCTTTGTGGAGGGCTAAATCAGCGTGATCTGGGAAAAATGCTTGAAATACGAATCAATGTGCGCATCAATTGATGCATGAGAACTACTGTAACTTTAGATGACGATTTACTCGCCTCGGCAGCGGACTTCAGCGGGATCGACGAAAAGTCGAAGCTGCTGAATTTCGTCTTGGACGCCTATGTCAAGCGGATGGCCGCCCGCAGACTGGCTGCTTTGGGCGGTAGCATGCCGGATCTGGATCTCGCACCCAGAGACGCGCGGGTCAGCTATTTTTCGGATTCCCCCAGTTCCGGAACCAAGGTCGCCGAGGAGTCCAAATGAATCCGGTGCTCGTCGATAGTTGCGTGTGGGTGAAGCATTTCCGCCAGCGGAATCCCCTGCTCGTGGATCTGTTGGTGGACGGAGAGGTGTGGTGCCATCCGATTGTCGTCGGTGAACTTTCGATGGGCACATTGAAGGACCGCCAGCAGACGCTCTTCGATCTCGCGAAATTGAACCGTCCGCCGATCGCCACCTTCGCCGAAACCCGGCAAATGGTGGAATCCCGTCGCCTCTGGGGGCGCGGCATCCAATGGAACGACGCGCGGATCCTCGCCTCCGCCATTCTCGGACAGGTTCCGCTATGGACGTTCGACAACCGACTCAATGAGATCGCGAAGGAGCTTGGAATCGCCTACCTTTCCTAGCGGGAAAGCATTTGCACGGCTATGGCAATGCACCTAGAAAAGGGCGCACGCCATGTCCGACAAACCATTTTTTTACCAAGATCCGTTTCCACTCGGTCCCGATGCCACGGAATACGAGCGGATCAGCTCGGAGCATGTTTCCGTCTCGGAATTCGAGGGGAAGCCGGTTCTGAAAATCGCTCCGGAAGCGCTCACCCTGTTGGCGGCTGAAGCGATCAAGGGCATCAATTTCACGCTCCGGGCGTCGCACCTCGAGCAGGTGGCAGCGATCCTCGACGATCCCGAGGCCTCGGAAAACGACCGTATGGTCGCTCTGATGTTGCTCAAAAACGCTGAGATCGCCTCGCACGGAATCCTGCCGTTCTGCCAGGACACCGGCACCGCCACGATCATTGGGAAAAAAGGCCAGCAGGTCTGGACCGGCTGCGATGATGCAGAATTTCTATCCAAAGGTATCTATCAGACTTACACCAAGGAGAACCTCCGCTATTCACAGACGGCACCGCTGACGATGTATGAAGAGGTCAACACCAAGACCAACCTGCCCGCGCAGATCGATCTCTACGCGACGGAAGGCGATGCCTATAAATTCCTTTTCGTCAGCAAAGGCGGCGGCTCGGCTAACAAAACGTTTCTCTATCAGGAAACCAAGGCGCTGCTCAATCCTAAGCGGCTCAAAGAATTCTGCGTGGAAAAAATGGCATCGCTCGGCACGGCGGCCTGCCCGCCCTATCACCTCGCGTTTGTTATCGGCGGAACATCGGC
>JBBQDJ010000112.1:0-9607 GCA_038319595.1 Verrucomicrobiales bacterium | reverse complement strand
AGGCCCGGTCTTGCCGAGGATTTCCAACAGATTTTCCAGAGTGGATGTGAAATTTGCACCAAGGAAACTCGCCCGCCATTTTTCTAACGACTCCGCGGCGGTGCAAAGTTCGGCAGCGGATTCCCTGTCGAACTCGCTGCGGAAGTTTTCGGCATTGCAGCGGCGTTGCAGGTCGTCGCTGCGGAGGACCATCCAGCGATCGCGCAGTTCGGCGAGGCGTTTGGCCTTTTGCGCGCGTTTGCCGCCGACGAGGATGCCGGTCTCGGGAAACGCCAATAAATCGGCCATGCAGGCGAGCGCCGGATCGGCGAGCCATGACCGCCAGACTTTAAACCACCGTGCGAGTCCGCCGGCGACGACTCCCGCCGCAGGGTGAAACGCTGGCCACCCCGCGCGGGTGAAGGCGCGGGCCAACTCATCGCCGACCTCGCTGTCGGCGGATCCCAGCGCGACCTCGTTAGACGGCGTCTTCATTTCACCGATCACCCGCAGTGCCTCGACGGCCTGTTGGCGAGGGTCAGCGACGACTTGCAAAGATCCGTTAGGCGAGGGCAAGGGTCGCAACGACCAGGAGGGCAACGGCTTTCCGATGGGGGAGAATTCGCCCGCCTCGCACTCTGGCGCGCCGATCAACGCGGTGACCGGGCCGTGAAATGCCACCAAGGCCCGCTCGACCAGCGGTGGCAGTTCCGAGACACCCGCGAGGACGATTTTTGAAACACCGGCAGGTGGTGTTTGACCTTCGGCAAGGAGGTGGCTGCGGCTTTTGAAACCCCAGGACTGGATCTTACGCTCGACGAGGTTTTCCAAGCGGCCGAGGGCCTCCCAGCGCCCCGCTTCCACGGTTTCCTTGAGTTTTCGCGCGGCGGTGGAGAGCAGTAATCCATTTTCCTGCAAGGCATGTCGCAGTCTAACCATTTCCTGCGCCAGTCCGACCGCCCAATCGCCGTCGTCGGCCGGGGCCTCTGGAAACAACGCCTCGTAATCCGCCCATTTGGTGACGCCTTCCAGCACTTCTGTCCACGCGACATGTTCGATCCAGCCTGCCGCTGCTTCGTCATCGCGGGATTGTAAAAACGATCCCGGGGTGACGACCTTGGGCGAGAGCACGGCACCGGCCGCTTGCGCCAGTGCTTCCCGCAAGCGCCTGCCGCTTTGCGCCGTGGGAACGATCAGCAGCATTCCCGGCAGTTCTTCGCGCCGATCTAACAGCCACGCCACCGCCAGCGTCGAAAACGGCCGGTCCCATCCGAGAAATACGCGTTCTACCATTGCCGCGAGCATCCGCCGGATGAGTTCCGGTGGAAATCAAAATCCACCCTCACTTCAACACGATCCCCACCGGGCAATGATCCGAACCGGTGATGTGCGGCAGAATTTCCGCCGAGGCGACGCGGTCCATGAAGGGGGACGAAACGCCGAAGTAATCAATTCTCCATCCGACATTGCGTCCTCTCGCGCCGCCGCGGAAAGACCACCACGAATAGGCGTCCTTGGTGTCCGGGTGGAGGTGGCGGAAGGTATCGGTGAAGCCCGCGCCTAGCAGCTCGGTGAAACTGGCGCGTTCCTCGGCGGAGAATCCTGCGGAGAAGCGGTTGTCTTTCGGCCGCGCGAGGTCGATTTCCTCATGCGCCACGTTGAGATCGCCGCAGAAAATGACGGGTGTGGTTTTCCCGAGACCGGCACAGTGGAGGCGGAATGCCTTGTCCCAGGTCAGCCGATAGGGCAGGCGGCGGAGGCCATCCTGAGAGTTGGGAGTGTAAACATTCACCAGATAGAAATCCGGAAATTCGAGTGTCAGCACGCGGCCTTCCTTGTCGTGTTCATCAATGCCGAGGCCCATCCGCACGTCGAGCGGTTGCTCGCGCGTGAAGATCGCGGTTCCCGAATAACCGGGTTTCTGCGCGGAATCCCAGTAGCCGTGATAGCCCGCGAATTCCAAGGGGAGCTCGACCTGTTCCGGGCGCGCCTTCGTTTCCTGCAGGCAGAGGATGTCCGGCTTTTCTGCGCTTATAAAATCCCCGAGACCCTTGCCAATGGTGGCGCGGATGCCGTTCACGTTCCATGAGATGAGTTTCATCGCCGATAGGTTTTCACATCAGACCAGCAACATGCAATCCCCGTAGCTGAAAAATCGATAGCGTTCTTCGACTGCCTTGCGGTAGGCCTCCATCACCAGTTCCTGCCCAGCGAAGGCGCTCACCAGCATGATCAGTGTGCTTTGCGGAAGGTGGAAATTCGTTAGCAGACCGCCGACCACTCCGAACTGATAGGGCGGGTGGATGAAAATGTCGGTTTCACCTCGCTGCTCCTTCATTGGCATGCCGATGGATTCCAGCACGCGGGTCACGGTGGTTCCCACGGCGATGACGCGGCCTGCGGTGTTGACCTTTTCCGCAGTGTCGGCGCTGACGACGTAGCGCTCAGAATGCATGATGTGATCATCGACGACTTCCACGCTTACCGGCCGGAAGGTGCCGACGCCGACGTGGAGTGTTAGAAAGACGTGGTGGATTTTTTCCAACAGCTCCGTCGTGAAATGCAGTCCGGCGGTGGGCGCGGCGATGGCTCCTTCCTCGCGGGCGAAGACCGTCTGATAGCGATCTCTATCTGCAAGCTCATCATCGCGGCCCATGTAGTGTGGCAGCGCGAGGTGGCCGTGTTTTTCGAGATCCACGAGCGCATCCCAGCGGATCAAGCGGTCGCCGTTTTCAAAGACCTCCGTCACCGTGCCGTTGATCCCGCCGACGCTGATAGAGCGACCGGGCTTCATTTTTTTTCCGGGTCTGACAAGGCAACGCCACTCTAACGGAGAAAGCCGGTCGAGGCAGAGAAGTTCGATTTTTCCGTCATCCGAAAACACCCGTGCCGGGATGACTTTGGTATCGTTGAGCACCAGCAGATCGTCCGGGCGCAGATATTCGGGAAAATCACGGAACATCCGGTGCTCGATTTCTCCCGAGTCCCGATGCACCACCAGCATTCGCGAGGCGGAACGCTCGGCCAGCGGGCGCGCAGCAATCAGTTCCTCCGGCAGATGGTAGTCGAAATCCTTGGTCAGCAGCGGCATCGCCAGATCCGTAGCCATCCCGCGCTGGCGGGGCAAGGGGAGATCCGCGTTCACTTCTTTCGCGAGCCCTGCCATTCCCACAGTTCGTTCAGCAGCAGGCGCTCGATCTGATTCATCGCACCGGCCACCGCGCTCGCGCAACTCGCGGCGGCGATTTTGGTCCGCATGTGTTTCAGCTCCTCCACCAGTTGCCCATAAAGCGATGCCCGGCGCTTGAATTCAAACACAGAAATCATCGCCAAGCTCCACGCCGCGACGCCCGGCAGCACCCCGGTCATCAAGACCAACGGCTTCTCCCACGGCGGCCCGAAGGACCAGTCCAGCCAGGCGCTGATCACCGCGTAACCGCCGAGAATCATCGCGCTCCAGGATGCGATCCAAAACAACCTGCCGAAAACGGCCATCCGCCTGGAGGCCAGTTCGCCCTTCGCTTTGAGGTAACCGATTTGTCCGTCCACCCGCTCGTTCAGGTATTCGTCGCGGGCAATTTCCCAACCGCGCCGTTGTTTCACGAGTTGCAGCGCGGCGGTCCGTAGAAAAGGCTCGTCGCGAGCAAATAACTCAAGGGCCGGCGGTCTCAGCGGGCTTCCCGGCTCATGCGAATAGAGCAGCGAGCGGAGCAGCTCGGCGCGGACCCGGTCGCGGATCCAGCACTCCTGCCAGCGCAGCCGGCCGCCCACCCACGGCAGCAGCGCGGCAAACATGACAATCAGAAGTTTTACCATGGCACCTGATTCAGAAGTCATCACGAAGGCGACTAACACCGCCTGCAGAATCGTGGCGATGTGGTTCAACGACATGGATCCGGCAGCGAAAAAACGCGATCGCGGCGCACCTCGGGTCGCCCGCTTGTCGAGTTGATCGAACAAATCCTGGATGCTCGCCGCCGCCGGGAGATCGTCGAAGTCCGGGTCCTGGGTATTTTCATTTGGCTTCTTTCCGTTCCACCAAGGGCGCAGGGTTTCCGCGTCGATGATCCGCGACGGGATATCCCGATCCAACGCCTCGCGGACGGTTTCCGCCGTGCCGCCCAGACCGCGGGCCGGCTTGCCATTCCATAAAAAGAGGATCCGGTCCGCCACATCCAGACTCTCGCGGGCGACGACATGATAGGCCGCCGGCGCATCCTCGCCACCCGGCGAGACCTCACACCACCAGGCTTCTTCCATGCACTGGCAGGCATGTTCCCATTCCGCAGGATCGTCGAAATCCAAGGCAAACCGCTCCTTCGGAAATGGCAGCAACACCACCGTCCTCAATCCAGCTTCCCGGCAGGCATCGAGAAACAACAGATCCGCACCCGCCGCCGCACTGGAAATCCCGACCAACTCGCCGGCGACCGTGCCTCGGATCGTCTCCAGCTCATGGGCGATCGCCGCCTTCGCCGTCGCCCGATCCGGCACCGCCCGGTGACCGGCGAATCCAATGAACCAGATGCGCTGGAGCGCTTGAGGCGGTGGGGGCATAGCGAGTTGAGAGTTGATGGTAGAGAGTTGAGGGAAAGAGAAGATGAAAATCCCCGAAATCCTTCTCATCCACCCACAAAAAAAACGGATGCCGTGAAGCATCCGTTTCTCACCTTGGTTTTGCGGAACCGGGAAAATTAATCAGCCGACTCGGCAGGGGCGGCTGGGGCGTTCGAGTAGCGCCAACGGATCTTGTTGCGCTTGGAGGCGGAACGCAGCTTGCGTTGCTTGCGCTCAGTCGGTGTTTCAAATGCCCGACGGCGGCGCATTTCTTCGAGGATACCCTCGGTATCAAGCTTGGTTTTGAGGCGTTTGAGAGCACGGTCAACGGGCTCGCCTTTCTTCATGATCACTCCACGCATGCGATGATAATTGGTTGTTTGGTTCGGTTCCGCAGTTTCTTCGGGGCGCGGTAAATGCGGGATCGACCCTGCTTTGTCAACACAGAACCCGCCGGGATTTTGAAAAAACGGGGGCTTGCTATGGAGAAGTTAATCGATTACTGAGCCTCGTCCTGCCGCTATCGGTGCGCTCTTGCACCGACCGTTCGGTTAAACATCCGGCTGCAGAGGGCTTTTAACACACCAATTATGCACCGTATCCCATTCGACCGAGTGAACTGGATCACCAGCTCATTCCTCATCGGCACCGCCTTCATGGCCCTTATCGGGGTTCCCATCTACCTGGTCAAAGTCGGCATCGACTGGTTCCAGTTCTCCCTGTTCTTCTTCTACGTCACGGCGACGATGATGAGCATCACGGTCGGCTATCACCGGCTCTTCTCCCACCTTTCGTTCAAGGCGAAAAAGCCGGTCAAGCTGTTCACCCTCATTTTCGGTGCCTGCGCATTCGAAAATTCCTGCCTCAACTGGGCGTCCGACCACCGCCTCCACCACAAGCACGTCGATCATGACGAAGACCCGTATGATATTTCCAAGGGCTTCTTCTGGGCCCACATCGGCTGGCTGCTTTTCAAACTCAATCCCGAGCCAGCCATGGATAATGTGGCTGACCTCCGCAAGGATAAGCTGGTCATGTGGCAGCACAAATATGTCCACTGGATCGGCTTCGTCGTCGGCGTCATCATCCCGATTGCGTTAGGCTATTGGTGGAATGCCTCGCACGGTCTCGACCCATGGCTTGGTGCCCTCGGTGGCTTCCTCATTCCCGGCGTCCTCCGCATCGTCGTCGCCCAGCATTGCACGTTCTTCATCAATTCGTTCTGCCACATGCTCGGCCGCCAGCCGTATTCCACCAGCCACAGTGCCCGTGACAGTGCGATCATGGCCTTCTTCACCTTCGGCGAGGGCTACCACAACTATCACCACGAGTTCCAACACGACTATCGCAACGGCGTGAAACCTTGGCAGTGGGACCCCAGCAAGTGGACCATCTGGACGCTCTCCAAGCTCGGCCTGGTCGATGGACTCCGCCGCGTGCCTGACGGTCGCATCCTCCTCGCGGAAATGGGCGAGGCCCGGCGCAAGGCTCAGAAAAAACTCGCCGAGATGCGCGAGCAGCCAAACACCGCCGCCCACCGCGCCACCGATGCCCTCCACGAACTCGTCGAAAGGCTCTCCGCCAACTATCACGAACTCGAAAAAGCCGTCGCCGACCGCGTCCAGCTTTCTCGCGAGGTCATGAACGCCTGGCAGGACGAAACCCGCAGTCTGATGCGCGAACTCCGCCGTAACTACTCCAAGATTTCGGCCTGATCGATCCAGTTTTCACGAACGCCCCGCGACCGCAAGGTCCCGGGGCGTTTTTTTTGCGTAGTGGCGATCACCGGTCGCCGCGTACCAAGTCTTCACCCTCACACCTCAGCCATCACAAAGTGATTCGGCAAGGCGGCATGTCCCACCCCATCAATAAACATTTCCGCTAACAAATACCCTTTGAGTGCCCGTCGCACCCTCACTTCCATCACGTCGTCTTCGAGTCCGTAATCCATTTTCAGCGAAGCGCGGGCCTCCGCGCCCAGTTCCGGATTGATCTGCAGCCGCACGGTTTCCCATGCCAGCCAATCGTCATCCGCCGGCAGCTCATCCACCGCAGGCTCCGGCCAATCCGCCTTGCTGATCCTTCCCAGCACGAAATCCCGCCACGCCGCATTGTTCTCACACCAGGCCCGGACATGCCAACGCCTGCCGTCCCACGCCAGCGCCGCCGGCCTCAGGAACCGCCAAGCCGCGGTGTTCGAATTCACCGAGTGGTAAAACACCCGCAGCCGTTGCCCGCCCAGCAGCGCCACGAACACCCGCCTGACGATCGCCGGCTCGGCCTTCCGCTTCGGCAGGGCCAAGATCGAAACCTGCTCCGAAATCCCGTCCTTCCGCGTCACCGGCATTTCCTGCAGCGCCTCACCGCCGAGCAGGACCCTCACCGCCTCCTCCAGCGTCGGGAGATGCAGCCGGCATTCGAACTCCGCCGCCGCCTCGTAGCGCTTGCGACTCGTCTGATAGGAAATCTCTTTTCCATTCAGCTCCAGATACTTCTGAAAATCACTCGATGCCTGTGCGGCGGAAATCCCGAACCGCTCCAGCAGATCCGCCCGACCCACCCAGCCCCGCCACCACAGCAGCATCTCCAGCACCCGCAATCGCTCGCGGGCTGCCCAATTCTCCTCGTTGGTCTTGTTCGCCATGGTCGATTGAGAAAATGACGACCGCGCAGAAGTCAGCGAAGTCTTAAACATTCCTTAATTAAAAATTTCACGCGTGTCACTTGTTTTTCAAGTAGTTCTAAAAAAACGATTGACGTGACTAACTAAGATCGTCTTTCATTCCCTTGTCAATGACCCGGTCCCCCCTCTCCGGTGGATTGCACCCCGCGAGTTCTTCATGGGCCGGGTCATTGATCTCCCCCCACATCCCCAATCCCCAATCCAACTCCACATGAAAACCGAACTCGCCTTCATTCTCGACCGCTCCGGCTCCATGGAAGCCATCCGCCAAGCCGCCATCGATGGCTTCAACGCCTTTCTCCGTGACCAGCAAGCCGCACCCGGCCAGAACCGGCTCAGCCTCGTCTTCTTCTCCACCGACATCGAAACCCGTGTCGACTCCATCCCCGTCGCCGAGGCGGTGGCCCTCAATCACGAATCCTACGTCCCGCAGGGTTGCACCGCCCTGCTTGATGCCATCGGCGATACCATCGACCGCCTCGGTGCCCGTCTCGCCGCCCTACCCGCCAGCGAGCGGCCCGACCACGTCTCCATCGCCATCCTCACCGATGGCGAGGAAAATTCCTCCACCCGCCACACCTGGCGGGATGTAGCCCAGCGCATCAAACACCAGACCGAGAAATACTCCTGGGAGTTTCTCTTCCTCGGTGCCAGCGAAGACGCCATCGCCACCGCCGCGAAAATGAACATCCACGCCGCGAATGCCTCCCGCTTCGTCGCCGATGACGCCGGCCAGCACGCTGCCATGGCCAGCTTCTCCCGCAAGATCAACTCCAGCCGCCAAGTGAAATCCGGCTACGCCACTCCCGAACAACTCGAAGACGCCGCTAAGCCCCTCGAATCCATCGTCCGCGAGGAGGACCAGAAACGCCGGTGATGAAACGGGGTTGCTGCGTCCCGCTGCAATACATTCTCCCCATCCTAACCCCCCCCGTTCTCATCATCCGCCGCGCCCTCATGTCCCCCCTGTAGCGGCGATCACCGGTCGCCAAGCACGACTTTGCTCCTGAGCCTCCATCCGGTCTCGAACACTCATGAAAACCTTCCACCCCGGTGATCGAGTCGTCGCCATCAACACCGACCATTCCGCGCCCATCTGCGGTCCCGACAATCCCGGAGCGCATCCCTTCACGTTCCCGGAGGGTCGCCTCCGCAAAGGTCCCATCTATCACGTTTCCGCCGTCGGGCGTTCCCGCATCGGCACCCCGTCCCTCTGGATCACCGGCCTCCGGGTCTTCTGGGGAAACCACGAAATGCCATGGGACGGCACCCGCTTCCGCAAAGTGGACGCGCTCAAGGATTTCCCCAAAGCCAAACGCCGCCGTCCCGTGAAGATCCCAGTTCTGAAGATTTGACAACTCCCCATCTGAACAGTCTAACTAGAAATGTTCGCTCTGGTGATTTCCTCGCCCTTCATTCTCCACTCCGACCCGCCGCCCCATGTCCGCCATTTCACTATTTGAAGAAAAGCAGGTCCGCCGCGCCTGGAACGCCGCCGAGGAAAAATGGTATTTCTCCATCGTCGATGTGATCGCGATTCTGACCGATAGTCCGAACCCTCAGGTCTATTGGCGGGTGATGAAGAAGCGGCTCATTGCGGAGGGAAATGAAACCGTTACAAATTGTAACGGTTTGAAAATGACCGCTGCCGACGGCAAACAGCGCATGACCGATGTTGCGGACACCGAGCAACTGCTCCGTCTCGTCCAGTCCGTTCCATCCCCCAAGGCTGAGCCCTTCAAGCGCTGGCTCGCCAAAGTCGGCTACGAACGTCTGGAGGAAATCGAAAACCCCGAACTCGCCGCAAAACGCACCCGCGAGATCTACCAGCAAAAAGGCTATTCGGAAGAGTGGATCGAAAAGCGCCTCCGCGGCATCGCCGTGCGCGATGAACTCACCGACGAGTGGCAGAAGCGCGGCGTGAAGGAGGGCCGGGAATTCGCCATCCTCACCTCAGAAATCAGCAAGGCCACCTTCGGCATGACTCCCTCCGAATACAAAGAGTTCAAGGCCCTTTCCAATCCCAAGGAAAACCTTCGTGATCACATGACCGATCTCGAACTCATCTTCACCATGCTCGGCGAGGCCTCCACCACCGAGATCGCCAAAAAGCGCGACGCCCAAGGCTTTCCGCAAAACCAACAAGCGGCGAAAGCCGGCGGCACCATCGCCGGCAACGCCCGCCAAGCCCTCGAAATTGAGAGCGGCAACCAAATCTCCACCCCACAAAACTTCAAAGAACTCACCGATTCCACCACTCGCATCGCCCGCAAGAAATCCTGATTGCTGCTGCTGGACATCCCCAAACATTCTCCCGTGGCCAATTCCCTCTACGCTCACACTCTCGACGGCAAACAGCCGTCAGAATGGGAACCGCTTTTCACCCCT
>JBBQDJ010000111.1:0-9660 GCA_038319595.1 Verrucomicrobiales bacterium | reverse complement strand
CTCGGCGGGTCGCGCGACAACAATCCCTACCTCGGAAACCACTGGGCGAAGCGCGGCTACATCGTTGTCTTCATCCAACACCCCGGCAGCGACGAGGCGGTCTGGAAGGAAAAGCAACCCGGTCAGCGCATGGGCGCGATGAAACAGGCGGCCTCGCTGGAAAACTTCATGAGTCGCGCCAAGGATGTGCCCTTTGTGATCGACGCTCTAACGACTTGGAACGCCGACAAAACGAATCCGCTTCACGGTCGCTTCGATTTAAAACACATCGGCATGTCAGGCCATTCCTTCGGCGCGGTCACCACCCAGGCCGTGGCCGGCCAATCCGCCGCCGGTGGGCGGGTATCACTCGCCGAACCGAGGGTCAGCGCCGCCGTGATGATGAGCCCGAGTCCGCCCGCCCTCGGCGATCCCGCCGCGGCATTCAGTTCTATCAAGATCCCTTGTCTGTTGATGACCGGCACTCTGGACGACAGCCCGATCGGGAATTCCAAGGCCGCCGACCGCCTCAAGGTGTTTCCAAATCTAACCGGCGCTCCCGCCTGGCAGATCGTCTTCGACAAGGCCAACCACATGAGCTTCGGCGAGCGCGATTTGAAAGGGAACTCCGAAATCGGAAACCGCTACCACAAGCCCATCCTTGCTCTAACCACCGCCTTCTGGGACGCGCAGCTCCGCGGCGATCAGGCGGCGAAGGCTTGGCTCAATGGTTCCGATGTTCGCTCCGTGTTGGTGCCGGAGGACAAGTGGGAGCTCAACCCCAAGGTTAAGGAGTCGCTCTGAACCGGGAAGGGGACCTGCTCGGGGATCATCACTCGCTCTTTCTTTAATTAAACTAACAGTTGCGTATTGAAGCGAAATGGGCGGACAGTAGATAAGGGGCGGGGACGTCCTTGCCCCTTACCGGCATCAAATTGGTGGCGCGAGTCCGTGGCAATGTGGTTGCGGCGTCTCGCCGCAACGCTTCTCTTTCTCCGATGTTGCTGCGAGACGCAGCAACCACGTTCAGCGTGCCAGTCGCCCCTCAGAGTTTTACGCGACACTGAAAGGGTGTGCGCAATTCACGAATAGGGCGGGGATCCGTATTGGAGTGCCGGAGTGTCGAAACGAAAACAGCGGGCTCCGGTTAGGAACCCGCTGTTGGAAGAATACGCGGCGATCGGTGATTGCCGCTACTTTTTTGTTAGCCGATGACTTCGGGCCAGTCGGTGTGGAACATCTCGCCGCGCTTCTTGTCGGTGCGCTCGTAGGTGTGGGCACCGAAGAAGTCGCGCTGGGCTTGCAGCAGGTTGGCTGGAAGCACCGCGCTGCGGTAGCTGTCATAGTAACCGAGTGAGGCGCTGAACGCCGGCACCGGAATGCCTGCTAGAGTGGCCATGCTGACGACCTCGCGCCAGTTTTCCTGGAAGCCGTTGAGGAGGTCCGTGAAGAAGGGGGCGAGCATCAGGTTTTCCAGCTTCGGGTTGGTCCGATAGGCGGCGGTGATGTCGTTGAGGAAGCGGGCACGGATGATGCAGCCACCGCGCCAGATCGCGGCAATCTTGGCGAGGTCGAGTTCCCAGCCTTTTTCCGCACTCATTGCGGTGATCAGGTCGAGACCTTGGGCGTAGGAAATGATCTTGGAGGCGAAGAGGGCGTCGTGGACTTTTTTCACGAGCTTCTTTTTCTTCGCGTCGATCTTGGGTTTGGGGCCTTCGAGGATCTTGCTGGCGGCGACGCGCTTGTCCTTCATCGAGGAAAGGATGCGGGCTTCGACGGCGGCGTTGATGGTGGAAATGACGACGGCGTTTTCGACGGCGTTGATGAGCGTCCACTTGCCGGTGCCTTTTTGGCCGGCGGTGTCGAGGATGAGATCGACGAGCGGCTTCTTGGTTTCCGGGTCGATCTGTTCGAAGATTTTCGAAGTGATCTGAAGGCGGTAGGATTCGAGGTCGCCTTCGTTCCACTCGGTGAAGACAGCGGCGAGTTCCTTGGGAGTGAAGCCGGCGGCTTTGAAGATGTTATAAGCCTCGCAGATGAGCTGCATGTCGCCGTATTCGATGCCGTTGTGAATCATCTTCACATAATGGCCGGCACCGCCGGGGCCGATGTGGAACACGCAGGGCTCGCCTTCGGCTTTCGCGGCGATGGATTCGAAAATCGGCTTCATCACCTCCCAGGTGGAGGCCGGGCCGCCGGGCATGATGGACGGGCCTTTGCGGGCACCTTCTTCACCGCCGGAAACACCAGCGCCGATGAATCGGAAACCGAGATCGCCCAACCATTTATCGCGGCGCTCGGTGTCGGTGTAGAGGGAATTTCCGCCGTCGATGATGATGTCGCCCTTGTCGAGAAGCGGGATGAGAGACTCGATCACGGCATCTACTGGACCGCCGGCCTTGACCATGATCATCACCTTGCGTGGTGATGAAAGGGATTTCACGAAGCCTTCGAGGGTGGGCTCGCCGACGATTTTCTTGTCGGGATGCTTACCGACGAATTCATCGGTGACCGAGGTGGTGCGGTTGTAAACCGAAACCTGGAATCCGCGGGATTCCACGTTGAGAACGAGATTCTGACCCATGACGGCCAGACCAATGAGTCCGAAATCGCTGTTGCTCATAATAAAAGTGCCGTTGAGGGGGCGGGGGACGATGTAGGGAGTTCGGCGGATTGGTGCAACCCCTTGTTGCCATCCGGTGATGCATTTCCCACATTGCGCGGGTGAACTTACCGAATGCGATCACGTTTTCCCGCCTGATAATGACTGCCGCGTTTGTGATTGCTGTTTCGCAGCGGTCGCTCGCGGGTTACGGCACGGGCTTGGTGTTGTTCGTGGTGGCTGCCGTCAGCGATTGGCTGGACGGCTATCTGGCGCGGAAAATGGGCCTCGTCACGCCCCTAGGAAAACTGATGGACCCGCTGGCGGACAAGATCCTGGTGAGTGCGGCGTTTGTTTTTTTCACTGAAAAAGGACTTTGCCCCGTTTGGGTGACGGCATTGATCATCGGCCGCGAGTTCTTGGTGACAGGCTTGCGGCAGATCGCGATCGAGGCTGGCCAAGTTCTCGCTGCGGACAATCTCGGGAAATGGAAAACCACTTTCCAACTCGCCTATCTGATCACCGGCCTGATCTGGCTCACCGGGGAAAAGGCCGAGAAGCTCGTGCCCATGGTCGAGACTCTGAAACACCTAGCCCGCCCCTACGCGGAAGGCGGCTGGCTGCAACCCGTGTTCCTCTGGGCAGCCGTCGCCCTCACCGTGATTTCCGGCGCGAACTACGTCTGGAGCGGACGCGGGCTGCTGAAATCGAAGCCTAACTGATCTGCGCTTCGTAGGCAGCGGCATCCATCAGTTTGGAAACGTGAGCCGCGTCTTTCACCTTGAGTTTGAAGATCCAGCCCTTGCCGTAAGGATCACTGTTGACCAGCGACGGATCGGCCTCCACCTCGGGATTGACCTCGACGATCTCGCCACCGATCGGCGCGTAAATATCACTCGCGGCCTTCACGGATTCCACCACGGCGGTCGGATCTCCTGCGTCCACCGCGCGTCCCAGCGTGGGCAGCTCGACGAAAACTACGTCGGTTAGTTCTTCTTGGGCGTGATCGGAAATTCCCACGGTGGCGATCTCGCCATCAAGGCGGACCCATTCATGGGAGGTGGCGTAGCGGAGGTCGGCGGGTGTGTTCATGGTGTAAAAGCTGAAATGCTGAAATTTGAAATGCTGAGACGGGAGTTAGGCGGACGGAGTTGGCTTGTAAAACGGCTTTTTCACGACTTCGGCAGGGAAAACCTTTCCTCGCACTTCGATGCCCAGCGCAGCACCGATTTTCGAATATTCCGCTGGCAGATAGGCCATGCCGATGCCGGTCATCAGAGACGGCGAAAGCACGCCGCTGGCCAGTTCGCCGATGACGTCACCATCGGCGGAGACCACCGGATAGTGCGCCCGTGGCGGCGCGCCTTTTTCCAGATAGCGGATGGCGGTCAGTTTCATGGCTGGGCCGGCTTCTTTTTGGCGGGCCAGGACCTCACGGCCGATGAAGTCGCCTTTGTTGAGATCGCAGAAAAATCCCAGACCGGCCTCGATCGGTGTGCGCTCCTGGGAGAGATCGTTGCCGTTGAGCGGATAGCCCATTTCAAGCCGCAGCGAATCGCGGGCACCGAGGCCGCAGGCCTTCGCACCGGCGGCGAGAAATTGGTTCCAATAACCGATCCCCTCGGCGGCCGAGGAGAAAAACTCGAAGCCGTCCTCGCCGGTGTAGCCAGTCCGGCAGACGATCGCGCCGGATTTGGTTGTTAGGATGCCGTTGCGCGGCGGCAGCGTTTCATCGGGGAAAACCTTAGCGAAAACCGCCACCGCTTCCGGTCCTTGGATCGCCATTCCTGCCCACAGCGGGCTCTCGTTGCGCAAGATGATCTCTTCGCTCTGCCGCGCCGCCATCCAGAAAAAATCCTCGTCGATCATCGACGCGTTCACCACCAGGAAAAACTCGGCTTCGCCCGTCCGGTAGGCGATCATATCGTCGATCACGCCGCCGGTTTCGTTGAGCATCAGCGTGTATTGCCCTTGGCCGATGCCGAGCTTGGCAATGTCGTTGGTGAGGAGTCCGTTCAGCCACGCCGCCGCATTCGGTCCGCTGACGATGAACTGCCCCATGTGGGAAATATCGAAAATCCCGCATTTCGTCCGGACCGCGGTGTGTTCGTCGATGATGGAGGTGTATTGGACCGGCATATTCCAGCCTGCGAAGGAAACGAGCTTGGCGCCGAGCGCCACGTGGGTGGCTTCAAGGGGGGAGCTTTGTAGGTCAGAAATCACGCGGCGGAGACTGAAACGGCGGTCCGTGCTTGTCAATCGAAGTGAAAAATTTACTACTCCCGTGATCCAAGGTGCTACGACATCGCGGATCTATCGTGCGATCCCGCTTTTAGGGCTCGGCATCCCTCCCCAATCAAAAACCAAGATGAACCTTCCCATGATCTTTTCCTCCCGGTTCTGGCAGCGCATTTTCCTAACGATGCTTGTCAGCACCTTGGCGGTTGCCGCCGCCACTCCCGAGATCGGCGGGCGGCGCAGTCTCCAGCTCGAACTGTCCAAGGAGCAACAATCGGCCAAAGTCACCGTTCCGATCGGTGTCTCGACCGTGATCCTCCAGAAATTTAAACGCGAAGGCGGCTGGACAAAAATCACCAGCAGGGCGGCGGTCCCGGGCGTGATGCGCTTCAAGCTGCCTACCGGCGGTGAAATCGGCCGTTGGCGCGCGATCGGCACCGTGGAAGTCGCCACAGGCGCCCGCGACAAATTCCCCGCCTCGTTCTACCTAGGGAAAAACCAATTTGACCCCGCCAAGTCCTCGGCTTCGAACGGAGCCGTCGGCGGCATTGCGAGAGAGGGTGATGCCATCCTCGCTCCAGGACTCAGTAGCAACGGCGCCGCAGTCAGTTCGCCGGTCGAGGCGGACATTTGGAAGGTCGATGGCAACACCGTCTATTTCTTCAATCAACTCCGCGGACTCCAAGTGCTCAATCTCACCGACCCCGCCGACCCGCGGCTCACCGCATCCTTGCGGCTGCCTGCGGTGGGCCAGGATCTTTACCTGCTGCCCGGTGACGGCAAGGATCGCACCCTCGTTCTTCTCACGCAAAATTGGTCCAACGGCGACGGCAACCGCACCCGCATCAACGTCGTCAAGGTTTCCGGCGGCGATGTAGAAATCACCAATACTCGCGAAGTGCCCGGCTACCTCTCCGACAGCCGGATGGTCGGCAACCGCCTGATCCTCGCTACCACCGTGTATAATTCGTCCGTGATTGATACAGACGATTCCTGGAACGTCAGAACCAATCTCACCGAATGGATCATCGCCCCGGATAAAGCGCCTCAAGCGGATGGTGAAACCGTGATTGAGGGCAACAGCCCGGTGATCGCCGCCGGTGCGGAGTGGTTGGCAGTCGCCGTCAATCCGAACAACCGCTGGGATGTTTCCGAGGTCTCCGTCTTCGCGGTCCGCCCGAGTGGTCTGGTCCGCATGGCGGCTCCGTTTACCACTGAAGGTTCGGTGGAAGGCAAATTCGGGATGCAGTGGAGCAACAACGTGTTGACCACCATTTCAGAAAAGAATCGCCGGCAGGGGATCTGGTCCCCCGTGACCGTTCTCGAAAACTTCCGCGCCTGGGCACCGGAGGTGATCCACCCGCTGATTCTGGAAACCCGGATCGGCCGCCTCACGCTCGCTGACGGTGAAAGCCTCTTCGCTACCCGATTCGCGGGAAACAAGGCCTACATCGTCACTTTCCTCCAGACCGATCCTCTGTTCGTGGTCGATCTATCAGACCCAAGTGCTCCGGTGGTCGCAGGCGAAATCAAAGTGCCGGGCTGGTCCACCCATCTGGAACCGCTGGGTGACCTGCTATTCTCGATCGGCTGGGAGTCGAATACCGTGGTCGCCTCCTTGTTCGATGTGGCGAATCCCGCCTCGCCTCAACTGCTGCGTCGTCTGAAACTGGGAGATTCCGGAACTTACAGCGAAGCCATGTGGGACGAACAAGCACTCAAGGTCCTTCCTGAGGCCGGCCTGGCGATGATCCCTCTCTCATCATACGGCGGGAAGTCCGGCACCGCGAGTTCCTTGGTCCAACTGCTGGACATCGACACCGTTGGTCGTGACCTCCGCCTTCGCGGAACCATCTCCCACGAGTTCGACGCCCGCCGCGCCGATCTGCTAGGAAATGCCGTCGTCTCCATTTCCCAGCGGGTCTTGGTCACTGCCGATGTCACGGACCGCGACGCGCCCTCCATCCTTGCTGAAGTTTCCCTGGCCTGGCCAGTGGACCGGGTCTTTGAAACCGGCGGCTACCTCATCCAGATCGAGAACGGATCCTGGTATGGCGGCGGTCGCGGAACCGTCCGGGTGTCCTCCGCGAAATCCTCGGAAGCCATTCTATCCGAGACCGATCTCGGCAGTGGAACGGTCAAGGCTGCGGATTGCCGCGATGGAAAACTCTATGTCCTGCGCGATACCTCATCTTCCGGCTCCTATGGGTGGTATTTCCGGGCACCGACGACCGGGAACGCGGGTGACGGCAAGTTCATCCTCGATATTTACGACACCTCGGCCGCGCCCGCCCTCACGCTGTTAGGATCCTGCTCGGTGGTTCCGCCTGAAAACGGACAAATCGCTCTCGATCGTCTCCTCTGGCCGCAGCCGAATCGCCCGGCCGTGGTGGTGGATTTCCGTTATTCCTACTGGTATGGTTGGGGTCGCCCCATCGCGCTGTTCGACACGCTGGTCGCCACAACAGGTCTGGTTTCCACCGGAGGCAGCGTCACCGGCCAGCTCCCCACCGAACCGATCTCCACGGGCTTGGTCAAAGCGGCCGCGCCAACGAAGATTGGCATCGGTCTCCCATACCGCCCCTATTGGATTCCCCAAAAGGGACCGCGGCTCGTCGTTTTCGATACCACCGACCTCCAGAATCCAACCGCAGGCGAACCGCTCGTCCTTGGACCTGATGGCACGACCTTCAACAACACCGCCGAGGCTGCCGACGGACTCGTCGTCCTCGGGAACTCACAGTGGAAAAACCTGAAGTCCGACCAATGGTATGCCTATGGTCTCGCGCTTCAGACCGCCCGTGTGGTTGCGGTCGAGCCCTCCGGAACGCCGATCGTGCGTCCCTTGGTCGACCTTCCAGGCGCGCTGTTTGCCATCACTGAACTCGACCGCAATGGCTTCCTCGCCTTCACCCGGACTCCGGGCGACGGCGACACCTCCACCGTCGAAGTCAGCGCCTGCGACGGCATCGACGCGTTCTCGATCACCAGCATCGAAGTCCCGGCCTACGGTGAAATCACCGCCGGTGGACGTCGCTTGTTTGTGGCGACTGACGAGGGCGTCGAGCGTCACCGCCTCACTCAGGACGGGATCTTTGCCGACGAATCACCCATCGATCTCGGTTGGACACCCTATTCGTTGCGTTGGATCGACGGCACGCTGATCGGCGGAACGTGGAATGCACTCTTCGCAGTGGATGCCGCAGGCAACGATGTCACCAAGTGGAAATTCCCAACGTGGAATCCCGGCATCGACCACGTGGTGCTCGGTTCCGGTGGCGATCTACTCGTCCCCTTTGGTGACTATGGAGTCGAACGCCTCTCCCGCTAAAACCGCCCCGCCATTCCATCAAGCCGTCCCGCGGCAGGGACCGACCTCCGGGCGGTCTACAGCGGCAGGGACCGACCTCCGGGCGGTCCAGCGAATGCGGGGTAAATGAAACGCCCAAGCCGCCCACCCCGACCTCCAATCAGCTCTTCCACCAATCGCCGTCCCGCTCCCAAGGCTCGGCCGCTTTGGCTTCCTCCGGCACCGCTTGCTTTTCCCTGCGTTCGTCCTCGGCGACTTCATCCAGCAGCGCATCCACCTCACGGTTTCGCCGGGCCGCGTTCACCCGCATGCTGAGGAAAAGCAAGCCCACCACGGACAGGCTCAGCGTCATCATCGCCAACATGGCGATGACCAAGCCGTCGGATGCGGATAAAGAGAAAGTTGCCATGGTTTTGGGAACGCTGAGAAACTTGCAGCAATTTTCCGCCCAGGCACACTTTTTCTCGCCGCAGGGACGATTTTTCCGGGGCTTGCCCTCGTCCCCAACAGCCGCGATGCTCCGCGCGACATGACGATTTTCGACCGCTTGGAACGCCGCTGGGGGTGGCTGGCTTTCCCAGGATTCCTCCGCTACTACGCCCTGTTCCAGGTGCTGGTGTTTGTGCTCCAATTGTTTCGCCCTGGCATCTCAGAAGTTCTGGCCTTCGATCGCGATAAAATCTTCGCCGGGGAAATCTGGCGGGTGGCGACCATGTTTTTCTCCAACGGCCAATTCGGCACCCCCGGCATCCTGTCCATCCTGCTGCTCTTCTTCGCGGTGAACTTCGTCTTCATGGTCAGTGATGGACTTGAAGGTGCTTGGGGGAGTTTCAAGGCGACCTTGTTTTACTACACCGGCATTCTCCTCGCACTGATCGCGAATTTCATCTATCCGTTTGCGATCCCGTTCAGCGGAATGACCTTGTTCGCAGCGTCTTTTCTGGCCTTCGCCACCTTGTTTCCGAGAGCGGAAATTCTGCTCTTCCTGATCATTCCAGTTCAAATCCGCTTTCTCGGTATCTTCATGGGGGTGGGCATCCTCCTGACCTTGGCCCGGCTTCCCATCCTGATGCCGTTCTTCGTGATGACCCTTGCAAACTGGTTTGTCTGGGCTGCCGTCCCGGCCCTGCGCGGAACGGCACTCTTGGTCGATGCCGCAAAGCGCAAGAAATCCTTCAGGTCGTCCAAGG
Source organism: Verrucomicrobiales bacterium (assembly GCA_038319595.1). Classification (GTDB taxonomy): domain Bacteria; phylum Verrucomicrobiota; class Verrucomicrobiia; order Verrucomicrobiales; family Akkermansiaceae; genus Luteolibacter. The sequence continues at coordinate 341 of JBBQDJ010000111.1, read as the reverse complement.
GCGCCGCTTCGGAGGCCTTCCACTCCTGCCTCATCTGCGGCAAGACAGACCTAACGGATCCGCGCATGGAATTCCGCATCGCCAAGGACGGTGAGGAATACTGCGTCGAACACCTGCCGGAATAGCCCTCTCGACTAACTTGAATGGTCACGCGACCACGCTTCGTGGCTGGGACTTGCAGTCCCAACCCGTGACTATGACATTTTGGCCCGACTTCCCGCCTGACTTCACCTGATCTGCACACGATCAATCCAAAAATCCTGGTCACGGAAGGATCTGATGAACAATCTTCCACTTAGGATTACGTTGGCCATTGCTCTCCGACACCCTACGAACAGAAC
>JBBQDJ010000110.1:0-9665 GCA_038319595.1 Verrucomicrobiales bacterium | reverse complement strand
GACTATGCCAAGCGCAGCCGCGAACTTGCCGCCGGCATCAAAAACTATCTCACGCAGCCTAACTTCCTACTGTTCGGTGAAGGCCACGAGAAAGATAAAAGCCCGCGCGGACTGGATGCGGTGGATCTTGGATACAATGTGGAAGAGACCTTGAACGGCCTCACGCTCTATGCGCTCGAAGCGAACGATCTTGAGCTGCTAGAGTTGATGAAGAAGTCCCTCGCCGGTCATCTCGAATTCATGCTGCCGGATGGCGCCTGGGACAACAGTTGGGGAACGCGCCAGGCGAAATGGTCCTATTGGGGCAGTCGCACGACCGATGGTTGCCAGCCCGCCTACGCCTTCATGGCGAAAGTCAACCCCGCCTTCGGTGCGGCGGCCTATCGGAATACACAGCTTCTCAAATCCTGTACGCGCGGGCTGTTGCACGGCGGGCCGCATTACGTTAGCCACGGCGTGAAAGCCTGCGTCCATCACACCTTCACCCATGCCAAAGTTTTAGCCACCTTGCTGGATCACGGAGACATCGCCGCGCAGGTGGATTCGAAGGCACCGCTTCCGCGTGAAACTGCCGACGGCGTGAAGGAATTTTCCGAAGTGGCCACCTGGCTCGCGGCGCGCGGCCCCTGGCGGGCGACGGTGACTTCGTACGATTGGCGCTACCGCAAGGACATCTATCAACCCACCGGCGGCGCGATTTCGATGCTCTGGCATCGCGACCTCGGCCCCTTGCTGGCGGGCAGTATGCCGAAGTATGTCCGGGTTGAGGAAAATAACATGCAACGCAATCCGGACCCGGAGGATCATCCGCTGACACCGCGTGTTGAAGCTTGGGAAGGCGACCAATGGTTCACCCATCTCCATGATCTGAAAGCTGACGTAGCACACACCGACCAAGACGGCGTGATCCATTTCAAGATCGGCACGCAACTGCTGAATGAAGACCAAGCCACGCCTTCCAGCGGCGCGGTGAGAGTCGCTCTGGAATACCACTTTGTCCGCGACACCGTGATCATCCGCGCGAACACCAGTCACGCCAACCCCTCGTCGATCAAAGCCGCGCTTGTCATCCCCATCATTTCGCCCACCGGTGAAAAATTGAAATGGATCAGCGACCGCAAATTGGAAATCAAAAAGCCGCAAGGCACCCTCGTCGTTGAAGCCAACGTGCCGCTCCGGCTGAAGCCCATGAACCGCGAGCGCGCTTTCAATCTCGTGCCAGGCTTCGAAGCGCTGCCGCTCGTGGCGGATTTTCTCCCGGGCGAGTCCGCCGCCGTCGAATGTCGCTTGAGCGTCATTCCGTCGTCCTGACAATTACAAGTGCCTCTGTGTGGAGATACTCCCGCTGACCTCCGGCCCATTGCGGCAACGCTTCCGCCGCTTTTCCGCCGAGTTAGACGCAAGCGGTTGCCTTGCGCGAACTGTTGCCACATCATTGGATGAAAATTAATGAGTTCACGCGAACGTATCCCCACCCTCATGGCCGGAAAATCGGTGGATTGCCCGACTTCAGGTCCGGCCCCTCAGCGGTCTTGGAAGCCTCACGCTGAAAATACGATCCCTTCCATTCTGTCACTGATGAAAGTTGCCCTCCCTTTATCGATCGTGCTCCTTCCAGCGCTTGCGCTTGCGGAAAAGATCGATTTCAACACGCAGATCCAGCCGATTTTCTCGGAAAATTGCCACGCCTGCCACGGTCCGGATGACAAGGCAATCAAAGGAGAACTGCGTCTCGATACCCGGGAAGGAGCCATGAAAGGTGGGGAAAGTGGCAAAGTGATCTTACCGGGCGACGCCGCCGCATCTCCGCTCTTGCAACACATCACCAGCACCGATCCCGACGAGGTCATGCCGCCGCCGAAAAAGAAAAAGCCCCTCAAATCGGAACAGATCGCCCTCATCCGGCAATGGATCTCCGAGGGCGCCGAGTGGGGCACTCATTGGGCCTTCGTCGCCCCGAAACGCCCACCGATCCCACTCGTGAAAAATGCCGCATGGGTGAAAAATCCCATCGATCAATTTATCCTTGCCCGGCTTGAAAAAGAAGGCCTTCAGCCCTCCCCACCCGCCGATCCCGCAACGCTCCTCCGCCGCCTTGCCCTCGACCTCGATGGCCTTCCGCCGACTCTTGAAGAACTAGCCGTCCCAAGCAAACCGGAAGACGTCGCCGAACGCCTCATTGCGAGTCCTCACTTCGGCGAGCGTTGGGGCCGCGAATGGTTGGATGCCGCCCGCTACTCGGACTCCGCCGGTTATGAGAAAGATCTGCCGCGCTACAATCATTTCTATCGGGACTGGGTCGTCTCATCGATCAATTCGAACCTGCCTTACGACCAGTTCGTCGTGAAGCAAATCGCCGGCGATCTGCTGCCAGACGCCACCCAGGACGACCGCATCGCCACCGGCTTTCTTCGCAACTCGATGACCAACGAAGAAGGCGGTGCCAAACCCGAGCAATTTCGGATCGAGGGCGTCTTCGACCGCATTGATGCCATTGGAAAATCCGTGCTTGGTCTAACCGCACAGTGCGCCCAGTGCCACTCGCACAAGTTTGACCCCCTCGCACATGATGAATACTACGGCATCTACGCCTTCTTGAATAACATTGAGGAAACCTCCATCCCGGCCATCACTTCCCAGGAAAGGCAAAGCACCGAAAGTTTGTTCGCGGAAATCGCCGCCATCGACCGCGAAGCCAGAGAAAAGTCCCCGGACGCAGACGCTGCCTTCACGAAATGGCAGCAGGAAATGCTCGCCCTCCCGCGCACCGAGTGGCATGCCCTCGAACTCTATCAGCTCGGTGATTCCGGCCAGAAATACCTGCCGCTGCCCGACAAGTCGGTCATCAACATGGGCTATGCAAACACCCGCGGAGACGAGAATTTTACATCCTCCTTAGAAATGCCGGAAGTGCGCTCCGCCCGCCTTGAGGTCATGAACGATCCTTACCTGCCGCTATCCGGCCCAGGTCGTTCCTCTCTGGGCACCGGCGCACTTTCCGAGTTTGTCCTCAGCGCGGGATCCGATCCTGAAAAGCTAACAAAGCTGCCCTTCGTTCATCCCGTCGCGAGCGTCAATCCGCCGATCGTGAAGCTCGACCCAATGCGGTTTCCCAACGACGCAAAGCGCATCCAGGATGATCGCACCACAGGTCCCGCAGCACTTGCTCTGGACGGCGATGAAAAGACTGCTTGGACCAACGAACGCGATCCCGCCCGCAACAACGACCCCGCAGTTCTAACATTCGAACTTGCTGAGCCGTTTAAAACCGCTGGCATCACTCATTTTAAATACAACCTCCTCCAGCGCCACGGTGGCTTCAACTCGGACGACAATCAGAACTACAACCTCGGGCGCATTCGTCTCTCCGTCGCCTCCTCCCTGCCCAATGCCCTCGACCAGCTCCCGCCCCTCGTTCTCGAAGCGCTTCTAACAAATCCGCAAAAACGCAGCTCGCAACAAACCAACCGGCTCTTCGCCCATTGGCGGGAAAATAACCCGCAGTTCGCCCCCGAGACTTCGGAAATCGAAACTCTCTATGCAAAAGTCCCACAGCCCACTTGGGCGCTCGTTGCCGCCGAGGTCAAGACGCCGCGCGAGACCCACCTCTTCGAGCGCGGCGAGCAGACGCATCCGCTGCAACTCATCAAACCCCACGTCCCCGCCTTCCTCCATCCGCTCCCACCTGGCGACCCCGAATCCCGGCTCACTTTCGCGAAATGGCTGGTCGATCCCGCCTCGCCCGTTGCCGCCCGCGTTTTCGTGAACCGCATTTGGCAAGCCTACTTCGGCATCGGGCTGTTGGAAACGTCTGAGGATTTCGGCCATCAGGCCGCCAAGCCGTCGCATCCTGAGTTGCTCGATTGGCTCGCCTGCGAGTTCATGGAAAGCGGCTGGGACATGAAGCACATCCACCGTCTCATCGCCACCAGCGCCACCTATCAGCAGGCATCGAATGCCAGCGACTCCCTCCGCGAACGCGATCCCAAAAACCGCCTCCTCGCCCGTGGTCCCCGCCTGCGGGTCCCGGCGGAAACCGTGCGCGACATCCAGCTCGCCACCTCCGGCCTGCTAGAGCCAGCCATCGGCGGACGCAGTGTATTTCCGCCCGCACCGGGCTACCTTTTCGAGCGCCCCGTCTCCTACGGACCCAAGACCTGGTTCGTGGAAACCGACTCGAACCGCTACCGTCGTGCTCTCTACACCTTCCGCTTCCGCTCGGTGCCGTATCCCATGCTCGCCACCTTCGACGCACCTAACGGTTCCGTCTCATGCGTCCGCCGCACGGTTTCCACCACTCCACTCCAGGCACTCGTCATGCTCAACGAACAAGTCTCGCTCGAGGCCGCACTCGGCCTCGCTCACCTCATGCTAACCGATTCCGGCACGCTTCGCGAAAAAATCGAACGCGCCTTCCAGCGCTGCACCTCCCGCCGTCCCGACGCCGAAGAAACGGACATGCTCGTCTCGCTCTACGAGTCTAACCTCACTGACGATCCGGCGCAGACGAAGATTTTCCTGGAAAGCTACAAGCCCGTCACGCTCGATCTATCCGCCCACCCACTGCCCGAGCTGGCCGCCGCCACGGCCGTCGCCCGCGTCCTGCTCAACCTCGACGAAACTATCACCAAGAACTGAAGCATGTTACCAAACTCCACGTTAGCGGATGTTCAGCGGTCCTTCTCGCGCCGTTGGTTCCTGAAGGATTGCGGGCTAGGCCTCGGCTCCGTTGCGCTCGCCTCCTTGTTAGGGAAAGGCACGGCCTCCGCCGCCTCCGTCATTGCGAACCCGCACGCGCCAAGACCACCGCATTTTCCGGCCAAGGCGAAGAACGTGATCTTCCTTTTCATGGGCGGTGCCCCCAGCCACCTCGACCTCTTCGACAATAAGCCCGTGCTCCGGGAAATGGATGGCAAGACCCCACCCGCCGAGCTGCTCAAGGGCTACCGCTCTGCCTTCATCCGCCCGGAGAATAAGTTGTTAGGTTCCAAGTTTCCTTTCAAGAACTTCGGCAAGTGCGGCATGGAAATGGCGGAGATCCTTCCGCACATCGGAGGCTGTGCGGACGATATCTCCCTGATCCGTTCGATGTATACGGATGCCTTCAACCACGCTCCTGCGCAGGTCCTCATGTCCACCGGCTCCCAACAGTTCGGGCGGCCCTCGCTCGGTTCGTGGGTCAGCTACGGCCTTGGCTCGGAAAACGACAATCTACCCGCCTTCGTCGTCATGTCCTCCGGCCAAAAAGGTCCCTCTGGCGGCAATAACAATTGGTCCGCCGGCTTTCTCCCCAGCGTCCACGACGGCGTCAGCTTCAACTCCATCGGCGAGCCCGTTCTCTACCTCTCTAACCCCAAGGGCATCACTCGCGCCCAGCAGCGCAGCACCATCGACGCTGTCAATTTTCTCAACCACCGCCGCTTCGAATCCATCGGCGATCCCGAGATCAACTCCCGCGTCGCCGCCTTCGAGATGGCCTTCCGCATGCAGGACGTCGCCCCGGAAGTCACTGATATTTCACTGGAGCCACCGCACATCCGGGAAATGTATGGAGCCGAGCCCGGCAAGCGCTCCTTCGCTAACAACTGCCTACTCGCCCGCCGCCTCGTCGAGCGCGGCGTCCGCTTCGTCGAGCTGTTCCACGAGTCTTGGGATCAGCACGGCAATTTAACCAAGGACCTCAAGAGGAACTGCAAGGACGTGGACCAGGCCTGCGCCGCCCTCATCCAGGACCTCAAGCAGCGCGGTCTGCTAGAAGAAACCCTCATCATCTGGGGTGGCGAATTCGGCCGCACTCCCATGGTCCAAGGCGGCAGCGATGGCCGCGACCATCATCCGAACGCCTTCACCATGTGGATGTCTGGCGGTGGCGTCAAAGGTGGCACGGAACTCGGCAAGACCGACGAACTCGGCTTCAACTCCGTCGAGGACAAAGTCCACGTCCATGACCTCAACGCCACCATCCTTCATTTGCTAGGCTTTGATCACACCCAACTCACCTACCGCGCCCAAGGCCGCGACTTCCGCCTCACCGATGTGCATGGCGAGGTCGTTAGAAAGATCCTTGCGTGAGTGAGGCGGATGGCTGCTAGGAATTTTCTTTTTGTGGGAAGTTCCTGAAACAGACGCTGGTCCACCCGGAAGCCGAGGGAATACGTGCGTAATTGGATCACGTTGCGGTCGATCATGAAGCGGGGATGCACCGCGGTTCAATCAGCCGAGAAGACGCCGTCTGGCTTCTTCTTCTTCGCTCTTGCGGCGTTTGCTTGCCTGCTCGTTAAGTTCAGGTACCAATTCGGCCTCATATCGCTCCCGGAACTTCTGATAGTCAGAGTCCTTTTCAAATAGCGGTGTGAAACGGATGCCATCGGAAAGGAGGCTGTTTAGATCGATCGCTTGGCTCATATTGGCTTGAGTGGATTCAAGTTGGATTGGAAGAGGGGAAATGGGATTGAGCTTGGTAACGAAATTTTTTCTAATCGCTGCGGGCCATTGAAAATGCTGCCGCGTCGACAATAAGTGACTCACGGTCCCTCCACCGGCGTCGCCTGCTTGGGCTTTCTGAAGGAAATGGACGGAAGTGACAGAATGCCGTGGACGGAGCGGGCGGTGAAACCAGCGAGCATTTCCCGGCAGGCACCGTAGAGGATGGAAGTGGCGGTGACGCGGATAAGCGCCTCGTGGTTTTTCTCCTCAAAGGTTTCGTGAATCTGAAACTCACCCGTGATCGTGATCCGTCCTTCGTAGGTGGATGGATTGGTGGGGTCTTCCGGAGTGAATTCCACGGTTAGAGTGACTTGCCAGCGCAGAGGATCATCGGCAGTGCCCGCGATTTCTTGGGCGGTTTTCAATGCCATGGCACCGCCGGTCTGCGCTCCGCTGGTGGCGCGGCACTCGAAGACGAGAAACCGGTGGCTGAGAATGGCGAGCGGCGAGGTGTTATGCGGCATAAGCGTCATCTTCGCGGTCGGGTGCGCTCATCTTGAAATTCGAGGCAAGTTCCACCTGCGGCTCTCTGGCGGGAATGAATGAGGCGTGAACGTCCAACTCGTGGTAGGTCACCCATTTCACCTGATGGCCCTTGGGGACGATGGTCAGCGCAAGCTCGCCATCCACGGCGTCCGCAGCGCGCATCAGAGTCTCGATGGTGAAGTTGTTGGTCCCGTCCATCATGGTGGTGATGCGGGCGGAGCTGACTTCCATCTTGGCGGCGAGTTTGGTCCGGTTGAGGCCAAGGGCTTTCATGCGTTCCAGGATTTGCTCCACGATGAGCAGCTTTTTCACCACCACCTTCTGGGAAAACGAGAGGGGCGCGGAGAAAAAACGCTGCACTTCATCGGGCGCTTGCCGGGTGATTTTAAGCTTCATGGTCGATTTGGATGTAGTTGAACTGGGGATCGTCCTGGTTTTTGACGGCAAAATAGCGGCTCTTCAGATGGGACGCGCGTTTGATATCGGCATTCTGTTCGCGCTTGTTGTTCTTGGTGCCGCCGTTGGTCGCGATGATGAGCTTTGCTGGAAGTCCCTCGATCTGGTCCTTGAAACAGTAGAGTCGGATTCCGGGAATCTTGATTTCATAAATGCCGTCGCCCACGTTCGTGAATTTCCTTTTGTTGTGGTAGGAATCCACCGAAGTGATCGTGGCCATGCTGGTTTGGAGGCTGGCGGCAGCATTGGGGTTCGAGTGAATGAGGGATTTCAGAAAATCCGCCACCTGCTGATCATCTCCAAGCTGGAGGGTGACCACCGTGCGGCACGGCCCACAGTGGACCTCTTTTAGCGTGATTTCCAAGGGTTTTTTAATGTTACCGTTAAATTTTGGATTCCCTTAAGGTTTCTTAGGGATTTTTAACACGGATCACCACACCGTGACTTGGCCATTCATCAGCATCGGGCGTCTCAGCAAGCAAGCGAGCTCTCCTTCAATCGCTCGATCGAAGAGCGAAGCAGCTTGTCGTTGAAGATTCGCGATTTCCGCTCTGCGGCTTTGCTATCGACCGGCCACTTGGCGATTCCCTGCTTGATGGACACGAGAGTTGCCTCGCAGTTCTCCCTTGAGACTAGCCAATCCACGGTCGCCAAGGCCTCCATTCCGAGTGGCGACTGAAAGCCATCGATGAACGAAAGCAGCTCATCGAAGGCTTCTCGGTATTCCTTTGCTTCGGTTCTCAGGAAGAGATCCACTTTCGAGCTTTCCGACTCCATGAACCGGATGCTGTCGAAAGGCGAGGCATCGGAAAGGCGCTTATCGCATGCAAGGTAGCTGCCATCCAGCGAGTTGAGCAGATGCGTGAGCCGGTCGGCGTATGGGCCATAGCGGTTGGCTTCAAATTTGAAATTGAGTTCGTTAGGTAGCCGGTAATGATCGACGAAGCGCTCTAGGAACCACGCCATCTTCTGGATCTCCAGAATCGTGCATTCAATGCCGAGCACGGCGTAGCGACGGACAAGCTCGCAAATCATGGCGCGTGCCGGGGTGAGCTTTTCCAGACCCTGCTTCTTGGCCACATTCTGGTATTTCGCCGTCGGTTCGTAAACGACCACCCTTGTTCCGGGCAAATCTCCGAGGGCGGCATCGATCAATTCCCGGACGATTGGCCAGTCCAGTCCGCCGTTTCCACACCCCAGGGGTGGCAATGCGATGGACTTGATCTCATTCTCGGCAATGAACTCCTGGAGTGCCTTGAGGCCGTCTTCGACCCACTCCAGTTTTGTCGGATTCCGCCAATCCTGTTTGGTGGGAAAATTGACGATCCAGCGGGGGCCGGCCAGTTCGTCCGGGCAGGTCACGAACATTCTACCGACCTCGACCTCCCCGGCCTTACAGGCGGCTCTGTAAGCCTTGTAGTTGGCGGGAAAACGCTCTTTGAACATGAGCGCGATACCCTTGCCCATCACTCCCACCGTGTTGACGGTGTTCACGACCGCCTCCACATCGGCTTCTAGCAGATTGCCTTGGGTGTAAGTGATCATGGTTCAGAAATACCAGCTAATGGGGTTCGCTCGACTAAGAATATCAGGCGATTAAAACGGCGACGGCCAGATCTTCTCTCGATCAAATCGCGTCTCGATGGCAATCGGATGCACGCCAAATCGCGGGGCGATGAGTTCGGCGACTTTACTCCGAATCTCTGCATTCGAAACCCAGACATGCCGACCATACTGTTGATCCATCGTCGGGAGCATTTTTTCGAAACAATCCTTCAAGATCTCAACTGGAACCAGAAGGCGGCCCGCGAATTCATTGGCCTCCCGTTCGAAATCATATTTCCGACCGTTGTGCTGATTGAGCCAATCAAGGAAGTGTTCGTTCGTCTCTAGTGTCGCAGCCTCAAAGGCCTCTCGGTGGAGAAACAAATGTCCAAGTTCGTGGGCCATCGAAAACCGCAGGCGGTTCAACTGGGCTCCACGCACCACATCAATTCTGTCGAAAATCTCCCCGTCGATGTAGAAGCCGGAAAAGTCGGCCAGGATGGCGGCATCCGATCCAAAATCGTCCCTGAGACGATCATAGGGAATGAGATCCAGCCGGAGATCCAGCTCGACGAAGGAAATCAGATCCAATGGGATCTTGGCGGACTTTAGGGTTTCATACTTCGCACGCAGTTCCTCGGCTTTTCCCCAAACTTGATCGTTCGTCATGGAATCGGGTTGCGCTTTAGGGT